>CAZEPC010000439.1:0-4005 GCA_964513765.1 uncultured archaeon | reverse complement strand
ATTTTTACAAGCGGGTACCTATACACTCGAAATTAATGCTTCAAAGCAGCATTATGTAAATCATGAAAACGAGGAAATTACGGTGACCATCAACAAAATTCAGACCAGTAAATCTCTTGATAAAACGTCCGTGGAGGCATTTTGGTTGGAAAACGTCTCGGTTCAATTCACTTTCAGAGATGAACATAAAGATATACCAATCATTGATGGAAAAGTTGCTTTTAGTTCTCCTCAAATAAGCGGGTTGGAAGGAAATTTAACGCATAATGAAACTAATCCCGGAACCTATGTTTTAAATATAAATACCACCACCTTTACGATCGTAGGCACCTACACAATTCAGATTACGGCGGAAAAAGATCAATACCAAACCCAATCTGAATTGATCTACATTAAAATCAATCGTATCAAGACCAACATTGATGAAAACATCCTCTTGAGGAAATCAATTGATGTTGATGTGACTACCGAGAATTTAGTGTATTTGAATTATATGGACGATGAAGGAGAACTCATTAGTGGAGCAGATATTGTGTATTATGAATGGGAATCGGCAAATACTGATGGGGTAACTATTGGTGATATGGTTGAGATGCAAAATGGCTCTTATCTTCTAGATTTCAATACGGAGAATCGCGTTCTGGGTATTTATGATATTATTGTTCATCTGGGAAAATTGAATTATGAGGAACGACAAGCTTTAATTACTATTAACATAGTTGAAAAACAGATTCTACGGAATTTTTCGGGACTGGTGGAAACTGGTAATTTTGATTTGAACCAAGACAACCCTTCCATTTCCGCGATTAAGGGTCAAAATATCAAATTTTCCCTCCGGTTGAAGGATCCTATCACAGATGCGCCTTTACAAGGGGCTCAAGTTACTTTATCTCTGTTGGATTTGGATAGTACCTTCAATTTTGAAGAATCTACGGAGGAACCGGGTTTATATACCTTGATCTTTACCACAGATGATTATGAGGCATTTACCCAGGATAATTCTCTTCGTTCTCAATTAAGTATCAGTAAGGCCAATTATACCACGGTGGAAACCAATATGCAAATTACGGTGAAAATGGAAGAAATCTTTTCGGGTGTTCCCCAATTCTACTTTATTCTCGGAGTCGTGGGTGCTGGCGCGATAGCATTAAGTTTAGTGGCTAATAAACTCATAAAGCAAGCCAGAATCCCTGGATTTGTAAAATTGATTGATAGTAATATAGAAACTATAGAAAAAGAAAAAGACTTATCAAAAGATGGTGAAGCGGAGACTTTGAATGATATGTTGAAGGATAAATTTTCGGAAAAATGGGAACTGTTGGATTTGAATATGAATAAGGCTCTCGGAGTACAAGAAATGGAATCTAAACGGGATAAAAATGTAGCTCCCGGTGATCAAGGAGGTCTGGATTAAGATGCCGATGGGTTTAATTGTAATGCGATGGGATGAAAGGATCGGGGTTGAGATTTTGGCCACTTATCCCGAGGATGCTGAGATAAAAGAAAAAACATTGATGCAAATTTATTCTCAACATGAATTTTCGGGTTCTGCCGGTATGGTTTCCCTTACGGCGGGATCAACCAATTTGGCCTCTTACTATACGGGTCCCGAAACTTCCATCTATATTGTCCTTGTCTTGAGTTTGGATGAAGATGGGGAGGCTTATGAAGAGGGGTTGGTTGAAATTGCCCGCCAAGTGTTAATGAATACGGAAAGCGAGGAATTGGAAAAGATTCTTCCTTCTCTATTCCAAAGGCTGTCGGTCTATCCCACATTGAATCTGGAACAAAGGATCGCCATGATATTTAACTCCGAAACCAAAAGGATGATAATGAAGCGGCTTCGGGAAGAAACTTTGTTGGCAAAATCGGAAATAAGCATTTGGATGAAAGATGTTTATACTGAGGGATTTGTTGATATTGACAATCTCATTCAGAGTCTGGTTCGCTTGGATCTCGTGAAGATAGCTTCGGTTAAAGGTCTAACTTCCGATGTAGTTTTCCTCACAGGCGATATTCTCGCTCTTAGAGTCCCTCCAGAAGACTTAGTTAAGGATCCTGTTGGGAGACATATCCCTGCATCCCTAAAAGATGCCTATTTGACCGAAGTACGGAATTATTTCAAAGAGTATGAAATATCCGAAAAAGATTCCTTGAAAATCATTGATGAGGTGATTTTAGAACCCCAAGTCTATGAAGTTCTCAAACTCCTCCGGAATGCGATTGTTACTCGAAATGATATTGAAAAGCTGAAGAAAAAAGGGGTGGATGATGTGAATATGGCCTTGAAGCATCTTTGGGAAAATAAAATGATATCGGTACTCCAAGATGAAAATGGAACCGAATATTACGGTCTCATAAGTGATTTTTATGTGGATAGAATATATCCCAAGTATGAGGTCAATCAAATACGCCAGCATTATGAACAGAGGACAAAAAATCCGCAAGCACTGGTAAAAGCCTTGGAATTATTAAAGGAAGAATTTTATGCCCAGAGGAAGAAAAAATCTGGAGCGGAAGAGGCGGAAATGGAAGCATAACCAATTAATTAACCCCCTTTTCTTTTTTTTACCAATTTTTATTTTTCTGGCTTATTTCAAGGTTTCTTCTGGCGTTTCGGGATTGTTCCATCAACCTCTTCTATCCATTCACGTAGCCTGTTCCGGTGTTCTTTGGCCTTTTCGGGCAATTTTCCTGTTAAATTTAAGGTTTCTCCCTCGTCCTCTTTGAGATCATATAATTCTTCTCTTCCCTTATCAAAAAACCAGAGGTATTTGTACTTATTTTTCCGATTGGCTGCTGATGAGTGTCCGCCCAGAAAATGGGGGACTTTTAGGGGATAATGCCATGACAATAATCTGTCCTCAAGTGCTTCAGGGTCAAGATCTCCTTTTAGAAGTGGTAAGATTGAACTTCCATCAGTAATGTAATCATCTGGAATCTCGTGGTCGATAATTTCGGCGAAGGTCGGGTAAAAGTCGAGGTTTATTGTGGGAATGTCTGTGTTAATCCCTTCCTTTATAAGTTTCGGATATGTGATGATTTGGGATACTCGTAATCCTCCTTCGTAGGTGAATGATTTTCCTGCCCTTAGGTGCCCATTTTGAGTGACCCAAGGATCCCCGCCATTATCGCTTGTAAATACGATCATGGTGTTCTCATAAAGGCCGAGGTCTTTGAGAGTTTGAACTATCTCCCCGACTCCCTCATCGATAGATTTAAGCATAGCAGCCAATACCGGATTTCGTTCCTTCATCCATTTCTTTTTATTTTTTTTAAAATTAAGAAAATTTTTCGGGTTGAGTAAACCGAGGAGTTTTGTGATGAATTTGAATGCTCTAAAGATAAATTTAGGCTCTTTTGGTTTTTTTAGTTTCTTTTGGTGGTTTTTATTTGCTTTTTTTCCTTTCTTTTTTGATTGTTGGATTTCCTTCTCAATTTGTTTCCTCTTTTCGGAAAAATACTTAATATCCTCATTTTTTGCATCCAATGTAGTATGTACCGCATAGTGGCTTAAATAAAGGAAAAAGGGTTCATTTTTATGTCGTTTAATGTATTCGATCGCCTCATGATTCATTCGATCCACGAGGAATTCATTTTCGCCAAGCTTTGGCTCAATGGTTTCATCGACTTTGGTATAGGGATGAAAATAACTTCCGCTTCCAATCCCCGTTTGTTCGGAGAGGAGGACCTCATCAAATCCGTATTTTGATGGTCCGTGTTTCACTCCCTCCTTGTCATAGCCCGATAAATGCCACTTACCGATTATGCCAGTTGAATAATCTCTTTCTTTAAACATCTCTGCCAAAGTTAGCGTGTCGGCATTAATTTTAAATTCGGTATCTTCGGGTAATTCGTTGTCCGCAAAATCATCAGGGTTGGGACCGGTTGGAAGATGCCAATCTGACCATGGTCTTAAATAGTCGGTGATACCGTTTCTTGGTGGGGCCTGCCCTGTGAGTAATCCTGCTCTGGATGGGCTACATACGGTCGAGCTGGCGTATG
>CAZEPC010000438.1:0-4007 GCA_964513765.1 uncultured archaeon | reverse complement strand
TAATCATTATAGTCAAACTCGCCATTAGTGATATAATCATCTTTATGGGATACTCCAAAAAAATCCAAGGATACATTTTGGGAGCACCAATCTTTTGCCAGAGTAAAACTCACATTCTGAGGGAAGCCGTAAGGAAAATAAGTAGTACTTGTAGTTGCATATTGATTTCCATATAGAGAAATGCCCATTCCTTGATCTAAGGGTGGAGAATAATT
This sequence comes from uncultured archaeon, assembly GCA_964513765.1. Lineage (GTDB taxonomy): Archaea > Asgardarchaeota > Lokiarchaeia > Sigyniarchaeales > Promethearchaeaceae > CAZEPC01. Next base: position 3,792 of record CAZEPC010000438.1, on the reverse strand, counting down.
TAGATCAGTATCCAATGAATTTTTATCTATTTGATTTATTTTATTTCCCTCTTCTAAAGAGCCATCGTTTAAGCCAAAGTAAAATAACGAAACTAGCAAAAGCAAACCAAAAACATACTTTTGATTGTTTTTCATTTTAATCACATACATTAGAAAATGAATTTATTTGTTGTTGTTTGTTGTAAGATAGTAAGAAAAAGCCTCCTTTAAAAAGTGGATAAGATTGGGAAAAGATTCCTTTCTAAAATCGAATGCATCTATTTTCTTTCTCCATGTTACTAGAGATTGTTTTTCGTATAGTTCAAATAGTGGTCTCTCATCACATCGAAGGTAGGAGAGGACCAGTTTCTTTCCATGTTGTAGATGCCCATAGTATTATAATAATCCCTGCCATAATAATCAAAGGCCAGCCACCATGTCATACCTATGCAATTGGGATGTTCATCGAACGCTTGAAACCCTTCCTCAAAACAGCGGATTTGATCATTAGTGTCCGAACTCCGCCATTTACCCCATTCCATAGAGATCATCGGCTTCCCAGGGTTCGTGTGGGCAAATTCTTCCAATTGTTTGGAAATTTCCCCATAATAATCCCCCTTCACCCCATCAAATACGCCCCCGTAGGTATTTGGGGTACAAATGTCCAAATATTCGAACCCTTTATTCCAAGGATGTCCAGAAACACACGCGAAGGAAAGCAAGCGGTTTTGATCATATTTATCCAGGTAATCCTTTGATAATTGCAAATATTCATATAAGTTCTCTTGGGCCCAAGGTTCGTTGCATCCCCCCCAAATCAAAATACTAGGTCTATTATAGTCCCGGAAAACCACCTCGGTCCATAAACTTTCATAGGCGTCTCTTGCCATTCCTTGAACAAAATCGATTTCATTAGCCCAAAATACGGGAGACTCTTCCCAGCACGAAAGTCCCAACCTATCGGAATAAATATAAGTCATAGGGTGGAAAGGATAGGAGCCCCGCCACCAATTGGCCCCAGTATCTTGAATTAAGCTGAGATCTGTATATCGCTGGGTATCATTCAAGGATCTAGAAGTAGGTGCAGGATATTGTTCGTGCATTGAAAGACCGGCCAATTTGAGATCGGCGCCGTTTAATTTTAATTTTACCCCATCTATTTCAATATCGCGGAATCCAGTTTGAGTACAAAATTCGTCAATAGTTTCACCGCTCTCTGAAGAAGTTAGATTCACGATAACGGCATAAAGATTGGGATTATTGGTCGACCAAAAATTAACATTCGTTAAATCCAAATGAAGTTTATGAGAAAGATAATTATCTGCATTTTCAAGCCAGCAGAGATTCTCATCATTATCGGGATTAAGGACTATTTCAGAACCTTCATGTAAGGGATTTTCATAATTTGCATAATTCCAGGTTTCCCGGGAGAGAAGAGATTGCTCGTCGGGGAATGTTAATGGATAGATCCCCACCGTATAGGATAAAGGAGATGAAATTGGTTGTGAGCTAAATGTTTGATTGGTTTTAAAAACAACATTAAGATCTAAAGAAACTGCACCTTGAGAGGAATCAGAAGTTTCGATAGATTTTTGGTTCATATCTGCTCGGATAATGGTTGAGCTTGGTTGAGCCTCTAAATAAAACTCCCGAAAAGGACCGCCGTAATTAAAAAAGTCTCCGTGATCGGGGATCATTTTATCGATAAAAATTCCATCAAATTTGGGGGTATCGATCCTAAGACAAATGGAATGAATACCAGGTTCCAAATAATTCGACACATCAAATGCAAATGAGGTAAAGCCTACTTCATGATACCCCACATAATCCCCATCAATCCAAAGGTCGGTGAAGTAGTTGGCCCCTAAAAACTTCAGAAATATGTTCATCCCCTCGTAGCTCTCGGGAATCTCCACAGACTTTCTATACCACACAACTCCCCAATAATGTTCATCCTCTTCATAGCTGTTATAAGAGGCAGGTAGGTCGATCTTTTCCCAATTTGAATCATTATAATCAGGTAAATGTTCTCCGTTGGTAATTTTTGGCAAGAACTTTTCATTTCTAGGGCTTAAAGTGTGGATATTTGCACCATCCCCCTTCTTATATTTCCATGTTCCGCCCAAATCAGAATATTTTCTTGTTTTGTTGGCCTGTTGCTCGAAGCTAGGATAGACCATCTCGTTTTGAATGGGGACTGGCATATCATTGGCCTCTTCTATACTGGTTGTGAACGAAATATCAACCCTCGGTGCTCCCGTTACGAGAGGTTGGAATAACGAAATCCAAAATGGCAATAAAATTAAGAAGGACACAAATAATACCCGAATATATTTTGAATTCTGCAACTTGTTTAAGGAAAATTCAGAATCTCTGATTCCCAATCCTCGGTTTCTTTTGCTTATCGTTTTCTTTTTATCTTTCTTTTCTTTATTTTTCTTCGTGGATTTTGGTTTGAGCTTGGATTTTTTCCGCTGATTCCAAGATTCAAAGAGATTTTGGACAAGACTAAAGACTTTGGGTGTATTTACCAATAAAAGCCCGAGGATAAAAAATAAAGCAACGAAAAAGGAGAGTCCATTAAGATCGGGATATAATCTTTTCTCTACAGAAATTATCGTCCATAATAGACCTCCTATAAAGATCAAACTTGGGATGAGAAGTAAGTTTTTGAGAGGCGATCTGTTAGAGGAACGATTTTTCCCAGATACAGGACTTTTTCTTCTTTTAAGAGAAGCCAGATTCTTTATTAACATTATAAAAATACCAATAAGTGAAAGTATAACTCCAGGATTCTTCCAATCTACATACTTTGAGAAAATATCCAAGATATTCATCCAATAACCATGTGTCTTGGGATAAAAAAAGAGAATAGACATAAAGATTCCTAGGCCTGCTAATCCGCTAATAAACACCAAGGAAGACACATATTTTGGGTTAAATTTAGAGATGGCCTCTTTTGTTATTTTAGATGGCTTGTCTTCACCTTTATGGGAGTTCTTTATATAGGAGTCCTTTTTATGAGATGAATCCGTCTTCTTTTGAAGATTTAGCAATTGCATTGTACCAAAAATCACAACCAACAAGATTGCAATGCTCAAAATCGAGATTGACAGATAGACTAATAAGCTCAGAGTTCTCCCTAAGGTAAAATATAAATATCCGAAATCAATTCTTTGTTCAATCCCCAAGACCACACCCATAATAATCGTCATCATGACTTGGATTGACACGGAAATTCCTAACACATAAGGTTTATGGAGAAAAGAGATATTTTTTATCCCCTTTCCAAAGAAAAAAAGCAAAATGGCAGAAATTGCTCCCAAAAATCCCAAAATTAAAAATACGAAATTCATCGAAAATCCCAGATATTGACTCAGAGTATCGTTAAAAAGAGTCCAATAAGTTTGATTTGTAATTAAAAGGGAAAAAAATATAACAATGAAGGGGAGATTCATGAAAAACGGAATAAATTCAATCTTTAAGCGTTTCGTATTCATGATTTAATCAATGCAAGAAATAACGGTTTAGAAAAAAACTTTTTGGCAGAAAAGACCAAAGATCACCCCTAAATTTCATCTAATTCATAAATTGCTTTGATAAATTCCATTATATCATTAATATCCGATTGAAGTATGTCATAAATGCGAGAATCATCTACTTTTTCATATATATGAGTGATTAAATTTCTTAAGCCTGTAGTTTGTTGGTTCTTCCAATTTATTTATTGCGCATAGATGAAAAGCAATATCTAGATTAGATTATTTCCGACAACATATACATATTTGAAAGTTCTCCACGAATGATATGCAG
>CAZEPC010000437.1:0-4036 GCA_964513765.1 uncultured archaeon | reverse complement strand
AAAAAGGCTATATTAGACACAATTCAAAAGGATATTAAAAATACTGCAAGACAAATAATAGAAAAGCAAAAAGAAAATGAAAATACTATTTATTATATCCCCTTTGAACCCGTCATAATCGGGGGAGATGACATAACTCTTTTGTGCAGGGGCGATTTAGCCTTTGAGTTCGTAGATACGTTTTTTAAGAAACTAAATGATTTTTTCGGTAAAGCGAGCTTATATAAATTCTCAAAAAACCAACATCACTTTTTCAAACCTCAAGACAGAGGAAAAACAAAGGAACATGCCTATTTTAAGATAGGAGGACAAGATCCCAAGCTGGAAGAAGATGATAAGGAGGTTTCTGAAAATGAAAATATATTCCCAAAAACCCGTGTTCCATTAGGGTTTTCTGGCGGGATAACATTCTTCTCACCCAAATCACCGCTTAACCGTGTTTTTAATTTGGCAAATAATCTTGAAGACCGGGCAAAAGCCTATATTAAAAAACGGATTAAAAATTATGAACAAGGAAAAGCCATATTAGCTTCAAACCCCAAGAGAAAAATTGAAGGATTAAGAGCATTGGGAGCTTGGAATAGTATAGCAGTTTATTATACCTCAACCCATGAATTATCCCCAAGTCTGCTTAATAATTATTATTCACCACAAGCACTTTCATCAAACAGTAAAATTAGGTATAAATACAGTCAATTTCCGCTATCTACTAATGAACTTAAGAACTTTCGATCAAAAATAAAAGAAATGAATAAAAAGTTTACATCGGGCAACCAAAAAGGAAAAAAGATAATTAGCAAAAATAAAATTAAAACTTTTGTTAGAACAATGCGAAAGAGAACCCCAAATGAAAATAAACTCCAACATTATTATCTTATTGGAAAAACAGAGGAAAATTCGCCAAAACAGCAAGCATACGAAGATATGCTCGATATCTTGATGATTCCTTTGAATCAGCGCAATAATAAAACATATAAAGATTACTTCATCCCCTTGTGGGACATCAATCAAAATTCAGAATTAGAATGAATAAATAAAAAAATTAATAAAAAAAGAAAGGAAAAAAGGAAGGAAGAAAGAAACAAGAAAGAAACAAGAAGGAAGAAAGAAACAAGAAAGAAACAACAGAGTGAAGAAGAATAAAAATCAAGATTAGAAAAACTAAGAATGTGAGTGAGCAAAAATGACAAATATTATGACTAAAATCCCCATTACAATACAATTTCATCACAGTTTACATATTGGATCCACCACCCATAATCGGGAGGATATTGATATCCCCATTATAAAAAAACCCAGCCCTAAATATGGGAAAAAAACACCATATATTCCTGCGAATGCAATTAAGGGGCATATGCGAAATTTGGCATTCAATATCCTTCATCACCTATTTCAAGATCAAGAAACTCAAAAAATACAACAAAAGAGTAGCCATATGGATGATATGAATGATGTTGCAACTCATCCCTTTGTTAGTCTTTTCGGAGCTCCCAATATACCGGGTAAATTAAGATTTACCGATGCAAATGTAAAAAATCTCAATAAAGAACATGTGCGAATAAAAACTGGTATTAACATCGACAGAACACTCCAAATTACCAAGCCGCAAGCGTTATTTAATTATGAAATCGCAGATATAGGAAAAATGGAATTTGAAATTGAAACAATTTTCTTAAATGAAAAAGAAAAAGCATTGCTATTTGGCTTATTAAATGCGATGAAAAATTCAACTCTTGGGGGGAAAGGAACGATAGGTGCGGGTTGTATTATCGATGTTGATATAAAAAACCAGGATTTCAAAAAACAGGCAAAACAATGTCTAGAAAAGGTATTGAAGCAAAAGGAAAGTAAATAAGAAGCAAATTAGAAAGTCAAAATTACGAACAAGAATGAGAAGCGAGAAGCTATAAATTAGAAACTAGAAAAAAGAAAATACAAAATAAATAAAAAAGAAAAATATATGGAGGAATCTTAAAATGAATAAAACACAAAACATTAACACTCAAAAATATTTGATCACCATTAAAAACCAATCGCCCATCATAATTAAGGAACGGGAATACCATACCAATTATGATTCCACATTAAATTATATTCCGGGAACATCCCTTTTCGGAGCACTGGCAAAGCATGAATTATTTAAAAAGGTCGGTCAGGGAGAGATTTCACAACAATTGCTCAACGCAATATTCCAAAAAGGAGCATTAAATGCCAGTAAAAATGGAGATAATAATACTGAAGGAATTCAAAATTACGCGAGTGTTGCAGATTTAGATGTGGGGAAAAAAATCACACCTCCAAATATATATTGTTCAGATTTTCTCCCCACAAAAAACGCTAAATCTTGTTCAACACCACCCTTAATGAGTTTAGTGGTCTGTCGGGCAGATCAAGATCATATTGGGGATAGTACCTTGTTCTATCTAAGAAAATGGGCAAAACAAAATAACCTCATTCGAGAATCAACAGTTAATAAATTCATGATTAACGCTCCACCAAGATGCAATAAAGAAGAATGCGGAGCTCCCTTAAAGAAAAGAAGTAGTAGTTTAACCTATCAAAATCCTCTGTTAAAAAAACAATCACAAAAAAGATCTAATTCGAAATATATCAAAACCCAAACCAAACTTTTCCAAAAAACGGGCATTGCAATAAATGAATGTATTAATTCCGTGGCACAAATTCAAGGAAAAGGTGCGCTTTTTGTCCAAGAAATGCTGGAAGCTGACCAATATTTTCAAGGAATCATTACAATAGAGGAATCCATGTTTGATGAGAACCAGAAAGATGAAAAAGCCTCAAGGAAATTAATAAAAGATTTATTCGATTCTCTGCGCGTTGGAGCAAGAAAAAACGCAGGGTTTGGGCGAATTAAATTGGAACATATGGGGGCAATTGATGAACAGAGATTGATTGAGAAATATAAGAGGAATTTTAAAAGACAACAAGAGATCATACCCTGTAATGATTGTCTGCTTATTCCTTTCTATTTGCAGAGTCATGTACCCCCAACGGCATTCAATGTAATAAAGAAAGAATTAGATAAATTTGGGACAGGAAAAATACAATTACTTTTCAAAAAATCACAACCAAAAAGAATTAAAATCCGAAATCAAGCAATTCGAAAATGGATTTCCCTTAATGTGGTTGAAAGAGGAACAGTTGGATTTTTGCAAATAGAGGAAACAGCTATTATTAAGCAAAACGACCAAGATAAAATGAACAAACTCTTCAATACATTAAAGAATTGGGAGATAAATAGAATCGGTGAATATTCACATAAAGGATTAGGAGAAATACGTTTCATGCCAGATATCTTCTATGATCTCTCTATCATTTAAAATAATCAATTTAAGTAAAATCATAAGAATTAAAGAAAAAAATGAAAAGTAGAAATTAGAAATAAAAAACAAGAATGAAAGATAAAAAAACAGGAATGAAAAAAATGGCTAACAATCAGTTTAAATTAACCTTAGAAAACAGAGATGAAATTGCAAAAAAAGCGATTGATTTGGTGAATAAATATAAGTTTGATGAAGAAGAGAAAAAAGCAATATCTAACAGCTTTTTAAGGAATCTCCTTGACTTTATAAATTCCCCTAATAACACCCCGAATCAATTCACCCTTTTTGTTAAATATCAAGCGGGAAGACAAGGAAAAACACAACAGAAATTTGCAAAAGAACTTCTTCACAATATTAAAATTTTTTCGCGAAAAGTAAAGGCAAAAACTCACCAAGATAAAAACAAAATCAATAAGGAATTTATTGTTGATATTGTTATGGGTGGTACATATCGCAAAGCAGTAAAGGATAAAGAGGAAATAAATACAATTTGATGAGGGAGAATTATGATTGGAGAAATAAAGGGAAAATATGTGGTCGAATATGAAATAACGACTTTGGAGCATTTAGCTATCGGTGGGACGAATCAAGAACTAAGGGTTGGAGATACAGATCGAAAAATAGTAAAAGATGCGAATGGGAGACCGTTCATCCCGGGTAGTGGGATTAAAGGGTTTCTGCGATCTTTTATT
>CAZEPC010000436.1:2707-4037 GCA_964513765.1 uncultured archaeon | reverse complement strand
TAAGTTCTGCAGCATCAACCTTCAGATCAAGTTTTCGATTTGGGATGTCAATTTCAATGATATCACCATCTTCTACGAACGCACTGGTCCCTCCTTCGTAGGCTTCCGGGCATACATGTCCAATGCAAGGTCCCCTGCTGGCTCCGCTGTATCTTCCATCAGTTATCATTGCAACTGATTCTCCCAGTCCCATCCCCACCAAAATTGCTGCGGGGAGGGAGAGTTCCCTCATGCCAGGTGAACCTTTCGGTCCTTCATATTTGATGACCAACACATCTCCCTCTTGAACTTTCCCTTCTAATAACGCATTCTTTACCTCTTCCTCGCTGTGAAAGATCTTTGCGGGTCCCGTATGGGTCATCATTCCGGAAGTCACCCCCGATTGCTTTACAATTGCTCCATTCGGAGCTAAACTTCCTTTTAATACTGCGATACCTCCCTCCGGTGATAATGGGTCTTGGAGAGAATGGATAATTTTTGGGTTATAATTTTTTACCTCGTTAAATTGGGCTTGTATCTCTTGCCCAGTGACCGTTAAACATTCGCAATTTAATTTCTCTCTGAGCATTTTCATTGTGGCGGGTATTCCCCCTGCTAAATAAAACTGCTTTAGGTTGATGTCTGATGATGGTTTTAATTTCACTATGAGCGGGGTATCCCTAGATAATTTGTCGAATATGCCATGATCCAAGGAAATTTCCAATTCGTGGGCGAAAGCTAGTGTATGTAACACCATATTGCTGGAGCCTCCAATTGCAAGTCCTATTCTCATTCCATTCTCCAAACTCTTCTCGTTAAGGATGTCCTTTATTGTAAAGTTTTTTTGACTATTGTAAACAATTTGTTTTCCCGCTTTTTGGGCGAGACGAAGTTGTTCATTTCCCAGTGCCGGTTGCATTGCAGTACTTGGTAATGAAAGACCCATTGCTTCAACAATTGAAGCCATCGTATTGGCAGTTCCCATCATATTACATGCACCTGGGGTGCAACAGGTAAGGCTTTCTATTTTTTCAAATTCTTCATCGGTAATTTTTCCCGCATTCCATTCCCCAATGGCCTCTTTGATATCACTGGTTACTTTGGTGCCGATCCCCGGAATCTCAGCCGGATGCATTACTCCGCCTGTAAAGAAAATGGTTGGTAATCCACATCTAAGGGCACCTATCACCATTCCCGGTATGATCTTATCGCAAGAAGCCATACACACAATTCCATCAAATCCGTGGGCTTTTACTAATGTTTCCACGCTTGCTGCTATTATATCTCTTGATGGGAGAACATATTTGCTTTTTGTTCCACTGTTGGCAATTCCGTCGCAAATTGCGATGGT
>CAZEPC010000436.1:0-2607 GCA_964513765.1 uncultured archaeon | reverse complement strand
TAACGAAAATTAAATTGATGTAGGTAATTGGGAATAAAAAAATAGAAAGGAAAAAAAACTTTTGGGTAAGTTCATTAAGTAAGAGTGTTTAGTTGTTCATTCAAGTATTTAGACTTGTTCGTCTTTGATTTCTTCCTCGTATTTCTTCCTTTTTTCCTCGAAATATGCGGGTATAGGAACATCCCACCATCCCCAGGCCGGGGATCCTTCATATTCGGGGGTTCGATTTACCATTATTTCGATCAAAGCGGGCCCGTCTTTCCTAAATGCTTCCTCGAGGGCGGGTTGAATCTCATCGCCCTTAGAGATCCGTTTAGACCAACACCCAAAACCTTTTGCAATTTCGGCAAAATTGGGGGAGTATACCTCATCATCTTTATCATGAAATTCTGTCGCATATCCCCGGTCTTCTCCATACACTGCCCATTGTAAATCTGTAATCGCCATCCACGCGGCATTATTGAGAAGTACAATTACCACATTTAACCCTAACTGGTTGGCAGTATGAAGTTCTCCCATGGTCATCATGAAATCCCCATCTCCGACTAACCCGATAACTTGTTTATCTGGTTTCCCTAACTTGGCACCGATGGTCGCGGGAACAGTATATCCCATCGTACTAAATCCTCCGGCGGTTAAACATGTATTGGGTTCATAGAACTCGATTTCTTGGATCATTTGTGCTTGGACATTCCCTGAGCTGGTGATAATTATCGCATCCCGGTCAAGAAATTTCCTTGTTTCTCTTAACACACACGAGATCATCACCGGTTCTACATCGGAGTTAGCATAATTGTCTATAAATTTATACCAATCTTTCCTTAGTTGTTGTATTTCCTTAAAATACTCTGTGTTTTCGTAATCTTTAGGTTCATACTGTTTTTTTAATTCAGCCAAGAGATCTTTGAGAACCGCTTTTACATCACCGACTATTCCAACATCTACAGGGTAATTCTTTCCGATTTCATGAGGATCGATATCGACTTGAACTAATCGAGTATCTTCCTCCCCATCACCAAAGTTCCAAGCCTCTCCTTTCTTATATGAGCATGTAGATTCGTCGGCAAACCGGGTACCCAAAGCAATCACCGCATCTGCCTTGCTGCTGAGTTCAATCCCTATTTTCGTGCCCTTTGATCCGGTGGCCCATCCAAAGAGGGGATGATCATTGGGAAACGCATCTTTTGCCATCATGGATGCCAATACTGCACCCCCGGTGAATTCGGCAAGTTCTTTTACTTCTTCATATGCTTTCGATGCAACAACACCACCACCTAACCAAAGAACAGGTCTCTCTGCCTTTTGGATTATCTTTATTGCTTTCTTAATCTGTTCGGGGTCTCCCCGGGTTCGACCTTTCGGCTGTCGTTTTTTTGGGTTCCGGATCTGTTTGCTGGTTGATGCACATTGAACATCCATGGGTAAATCGATATGAATAGGCCCCGGTCTTCCTTCTTCCATAATATTGAATGCTCTTTGAATCACTTTTGGTACTTGGTTTACGTGGGCAAGTTCGAAGGAACGCTTCACTACGGGCCTTAATACATCTGGAAGCCCGCTGTCTCTCTTTCTCTCAATCTCTTGCAGTACGCCTACACCCCTCATATGAACATGAGTGTCTCCTGTTAATAATAATACCGGCATAGAATCTACGAAGGCATCTGCCAGTCCAATTGTGGTGTTTAAGGCTCCTGGTCCAATACTTGTAAAGACCGGTAAAGGCTTCCCTGTCACTCTGTAATAACCTACTGCCATATGAACTCCTGCTTGCTCTTGTTTGGGTTGAATAACTTTAATTTCATCTTTTCTCCGATAGAGTGCATCGGTAAAACCTAAACATCCATGTCCTGGGATCCCAAAAATGTAGGGGATTTCCTTCTTAATAAGGTAATCGACTATGACCTCCGATCCCGTCATGGCTTTATGTTTTTTTGATTTTTCCATAGATAATTATTATCTCTTAAACCAAATAAAGCTGAGGTTGGAGAGGCTTGTTTTATTAAGCCTCTTTTCTTTAAGCTATGTTTCTAAAATGGATATAAAATAAAAGTAGATATTAAAAATCTAGCTAATAAATATCAAGAAATCAATTTTAAGCAATCAAACCCTATTATCTTTATATAAAGTTTTAATGAAATTTTTATCAAACAAGAAATGAATAATTATGGGGGCATTTATTTGAAAGCTCAAATTTTATTAGTTGAAGATGACAAAGATCTTCTGTTTTCTGAGAATCTTATTCTAGAATTAAATGGCTATCAGACAATAACTGCCCTTAACGGGCAAGATGCCTTAAAAAAGCTTAAAGGCGCTACTTTTCCTCCTGATCTTATTCTGAGTGATATTATGATGCCCGAACTTAATGGGTATGATTTATTTTTATCGGTTTCTCAATATCCCGAGTGGAAACAAATTCCTTTCATCTTTCTTTCAGCAAAATCTGATCCAGATGATATTAGGTTTGCAAAAATCTTGGGTGCAGATGATTATCTTGTTAAACCCTTTTCTGAAAAAGCGCTCATAAATCTTGTAAAAAATAAATTGAAGAAAAGGCAAAAAGCCAAAAAAGTAGAGGATGATATTGATGAATCCATCAAAGTGTCTGAG
>CAZEPC010000435.1:0-4040 GCA_964513765.1 uncultured archaeon | reverse complement strand
ATTTGCTTAGTTCTTTTTATTCAATGCTTTCTTTATTGAAAATAATGAAAAAAGAAATCTTGGAACAAATTCTTTCACTAAAAGTTAATCTTTTAGTAAATGGTTTCGCAATCACACCCGAAAATTTTGAGAGAATCAAATCTAAAGGATTTCTAAAAAGTTTGGGCAGAAAAGGTGGTGCAGGACCCGCGGGGGGGAGATATTTCAAGTTTCCTAATGGTTCTATTGTAAACACTCAAATTTGGATAAAAGAGAAAAAAAAAAAAGAATCAGGTATGGGGCAGTCCAAAAAACAATCCCCTCAAGTGTTTATCGAAGATATAAAAGAAGATTTTCAAGTTTTGTATGATCTCCTTTTTCCGGAGGATTTTCCGATGACTAAGATAGATTCTTCTGTAGAGAGGGTAGAAAAGCTTATAGGTCGCACATATCTGAGCAGTTTACATATTCCTCTTTATTTGGTAAAAGTTCCAAGGTATTATTGCTCAGATTCGGAAGATGGAATTACCTATAAAAAAATCGCTTTGATGCATGGTCCAGAGACAATGGCCACGACTATCCATCAAACTTGTAGATATTGGAGAGGCGGCCAAGAGTGTGATTTTTGTGCTATTGAGAAGTCTTTACAATTGGGAGCAACCATTGAAAATAAAACCGGAAAACAGATTGTGGAAACAATCAAGGAGGCAAAAAAAGAGGATCCAAGGTTTGCGAAACATATAACTCTGACCTCTGGGACATATTCTAACGATGGAAAAGGGGTAAAACACTATATTGATGTAGTTTCAATAATTAAAAAAGAATTCCCCGAAATTCCCATACATATCCAGATTGAGCCCCTAAAAAATAAAGACTGGTATAATAAGTTAAAAAAGGCAGGGGTCGACACGATTGGGATCCACTTAGAGATTTTGAATGAGGATATTCGTAAAGAGATATGTCCTGGTAAAAGTCATCTCTCTAAGGAGGTTTATTTTGAGCATTGGAAAGAGGCCATATCGATCTTCGGAAAAAGTCAAGTTTCTACATTTATAATCATTGGCTATGAGAATAACCTCGATAAATTCAAAAAGAATTTGGAAAAAGTGTTGGAGGCTGGTGTGGTACCGGTCTTAACACCTGTGAGATATATCCCCGATTTAGAAAAAGCAACTCCCAAAACCTCCTACCGTGAGATGTTAGAGATCACTCTTTTTGTGGCCAAATTATGTTTAAAATACGGGATAAATCCAACCAAGAATAAAGCGGGTTGTATACGATGTGGTGGGTGCTCGGCACTCATAGATGCATATAATTTGGAGAATTTGAAAAAGAGCGAGCAATAGGAATGAACAAAAGCAATCTGGTATTATTTCTCTTTTCCAAAAATCTTTCAAAAAACCAATAAGCAATAAATAGTAATTATTTGGAAAATTCCTTAAAATTTCCCTTTTCTAAGAGATTATCCATTTCTCCTTTAACTTTTTCTTTAGTATTGTTTTCCAATTTCTGTTTAATTTTCCGAATAATGCGAACAACCTCATTTTCCGAATAAATTGGTTTGATTTTGATGTCTTTGGGAAATTTATCTTCGAGAATTAGATTATCTACATTGCTTATATCATCTGAATCCAATGCCATTAAATCCATAAACTTCTCTTTAAGTGTTTGAGTGAAATAATGTTCTAAGTTGCAGGTTATTCGTTCAATCTCATCTTTGTCTTCTAAATGCAATATTCTATCCAAGAATATCTCGATGATAATATGGTTTGTAATAAGATCTTTAGCTCTTTTTCTTCCTCTTTTACTTAATCTTATTCCTCCTCTGGGTTTCCATTCAATAAGATCGGTTTCACGTAGTTTCGACAACATATTTGAAACTGATGAAGGTTTTACTTTCAAAGATTCTGCAATTTCCTTATTTTTTACCCATCCTTTCGGGTTTTTAAGTGAAATCCTATAAATTGCTTCTAAATACTCATCATAACTTTCTGGGTATTTCTTTCTCCTTTGAATGACACCCACATTCTTTTTTTCTACCATAAATAATCACAAATATCTTGAACACTTTTTTTAATGTAACTTCCCTTTTATCAATTCGGATTTTTTTTCACACATCGCCCTCGTTTAATGGTATAGTCCTTGCAATTGGAACAGAAGCCTATATCTTTATTCTTATCCTTAAACGATTGATTCCAACATTGTGGACAGATGTAATATTTATATCTATTTCCTTTATTGGAACGTGTAATCTTAACCACATTAAAACCACATATCTTGCATTTTGATTTAAGTAGTTTAATGTATCCCTTTTTTGGCAAACTTAAATAGTATCCACATGCCTTTCTGGTGCATTTAAGAAAGTTTTTCTTCTTATTTTTCGCTTTTATCAAGACCATTTTTGCCAATTTACATTTGGGACAGTTCGCAGTAGTGGAATCTTTATAAGATTGATTTCCTCCCTTTGCATTCTTCCCACCTCTCAACTGGGTCTTTTTATTCTTAGTTTGGATGAAATTGCCCGTTTTTTGAATTTGTTTCATGTTCTTAAGGATTTTTGATTTATTTTTTCGGAAATCCTCAAATAAGGCCAGAAACTTCTTTTTCACTTCTTTCACTACATCCTCCATATTTTTTTTACCTTTCTTTATCATCTCAAGGTTTTTCTCAACATAAGCTGTAAATGAGGGTTCCAAGAAACTTTTCCATATTTCAATAAGGGATTCAATGAGCAGATAACCTAATTGCGTGACAAAAAAGGTCCGACCCCGCCTTTGTATATATTTTCTTTGTATCAAGACTTCTATGATAGCGGGTCTGGTGGATTTCGTTCCTAAATTCTTTTGTTCCATTAGCCTCAACAGTGAGGTGTCCGAATAACGGGGAGGGGGTCGTGTTTCTTTTTCCTTTTTTAGAATTTCATTTACTTTGATTATTTTCCCGTTAATATTTTGAATATTTTTTAAATTTTTTACGATAAAGGGGATGGCCTGATTATACTTTCGTTTTAGAAACGGAGCAATTTTTAGAAACCCTTCTTTAAGCAAATTCTTAATCTGAAGAATAAATTGCTCATTATCTATATCTATGAGTAATTTAACTGTAGCTTCTAGTGCGGGATCCCCAAATAATGCCAAATAATGTCTACAAATCAAATTATATACTTTCTTATCCAAGGATCCCCCAATCTTTTTTCCCCCGCTAGGATTAACCAATGGAGTGATAGGGCTATGATCACCTGCATTCTTTTTCCCTTGTTTTGGATATGTTTTATTTTTCTTGTATCGGTCTTGAATGTATTTTTTAAACTTTTTATCTCCTTCAAGGGTGGAGAGGATCTTTTTATGATTATAGTCATCCGAATACCGGTCAGAATCAGTTCTAGGATAAGATATGGCCTTATTCAGATATAGATTCTCCAAAGTTTTCATGGCTAATTTCGCGTTAATTTTAAGGTTTTTTGTAATTAATTGAAGGGCATTTGAGGTGTTAAGGGGATTAGGGGGATATTTTTTACTCATTTTTGCCTGAGCTTTCTTTATTTTGGCTTGTTTTGAGTTTTTTATTTTTTGATAAATGGCATCGGCCACAGATTTGTTATTAAAATTATTGTCAACATGTGATGCTTTCAAATTTTCTCCCGATAAATTCAAGGACGCCATTATCTTCCAAAATGGTTGAGGATTAAAATCCCGAATGAGCTGCTCTCTTTTGTATATCAGATAGAGTAATGAGGTTTGAACCCTACCTATGGATGTAAATTTAACATTGATGTCCTTTAAAATCGGTTGTAGGGTAAGGGTTACTTCTCTTGTGGCAGAAAATCCAATTACAGCATCGATTATTGCTCTGGCTTCGGCACTATAGGCCCAAGACCATTTTGGGGATATGAGCTTACTATATGCCTTTCTAATGGATTGTGTTTGCAGATCGTTGAGCCACATTTGTTTAACACTTATTTTGGGGTTGACTTTTTTCACAAAATCTAACCCGTCGATCAAACCAATATTACAGCCTTCTGTATCTGCATCTGTACCAATTACACATAAATTGGCCCTTTT
>CAZEPC010000434.1:0-4076 GCA_964513765.1 uncultured archaeon | reverse complement strand
GCTTGTAAAAATGAGGTGGTATTAAATGTCATATTGTACCTCCCGGGAGTTAACATGTCAAGATTTAAGATACCTTGAATGGAATCTAAACCTTCTTCCTGAACACTATATTGAATATCCCAATCACTAAGAGGAACACCATTGTCCGTATCTTGAAGGTCAACAACAATCGAGAAATTATCCAACCAATATGTTTCAAGATCGGTTTCTTGAATAGATATGCTTGTTGCAATATCATCGATATCAAATATCGTGGATGATTGTTTAGGCGTGAATCCCGATGCCTCTGCAGAGAAGTCTACACGGAACAGTTCATTGGTATCCAAACCAAATGCAGTATCCTCAGAATCAAAGGTAAGATTATACACCCCTGGCTCCGAGGTTTCATCCATAAATCCTGAATTAAGGATCCCTTTTTCTGGATAATTTATGGAACGTAACTGATAATAAATTTGAGCATCGCTGATAGCGCCTATTTTTCCCGAATAGTTGTAAGTATAATTATACAAAATATTTCCTACTTGACCCCAATAAATATCTGGATTGAGGATTTCCTTGAAAGTAGTATCAAATTCTTCCAATATAACATCAACAGTGAGCGAAACATAGGCAGGGGCAGAGAAATTGATCATTTTATCTATATCACCTGGTTCCTCATAAGTCGAATTGATACTTCTAAAATAACCGAAATATTTCACTTTGACCGAATAATTTCCCTCTGCATCACCCGAACTATTCAAGTAGTAAAAACTCACTTTCCCATCGGAATCACTTTGTTCAGAGCCAACATAGCCCCCATAAAGATCCTTGTTTCCATATATATCGGTATTATTCCAATATAACGAGACATTGGCACCTATAATGGGTTCTGGACTCTCAAGGGAAGATTCGCTGTCTTTTAATACTAAATCAATTTTCGTCAGGTTGAGATCATACACCGAAAGCTTTTGGGTTGTATTTAGAGTCACATTAACCCATCCAATATCTCTTTCCCAAGAATCATACTCATTCCGATATACCGAAAAGGAGGTAAAATTAAACGCGGGTTTATTATACGCTTTATATGAAATTAATGCACTATAATTTGCACCCTTTAATTCGGGAATTTCTATTCCACCGGTTGAATTGGTTTGAATGTGAATTGGTTCGAAGGAGTTTTGGTCGTTGGTTGTATAATGAATTCCAGACCAAGATTCAGTGGTATTATAGAGAGTTATATTCACATTAGGTGCTTGATCATCATTCGCATCGAACAATTCAAATTCTAAATTAAAGAAAAGATCCTCGGGTGCTGTGTTATTATAACACAATACGGGATTCAATAACTTATCATGATAGGTTTGAAGAACATTTCCTATGTTATCTTCTTCTCCAGCAGCAATATATTTCTCCAACATTTCCCAGTATTCAACATAGATATTATAATCGGAAGTGGGACTATATGCATACCCTCCCCCAGGTGCAGTGTAATCAATGTCCGATTCATATCCCAAGATTATCTGAGGTTTATCGGCAAAATTTAGGGTGCTAGAATTAGCTTGGGAGAACGGGTTAAGAAGCTGATTTTCTGAGTATGATTTGGTGGTAAAGATTCCAGATGTTAGCCATTGATTTTGTTTTCCATAATCATAAGTAAACGTAAGATTTTCAGAAATATATCCATCTGAACTAATTGGATAAATATCAGTATCTTGAACAAATCTATCAGCGGAGGTCACGCTAGTAGAAGGGTAATAAGTATTGGTAACGGTCCAATTCTGGTTTTGTGAAGCTTGATTTTTATCAGAATCCCAACCAAAAACTCGAAAAGACTTGTACATACTCATATCGGCGTAAAAACTAACAAATTCGGTAGTTTTCATGTCTCCGCTATTTTCCCAATCAACCCTATAGGTTGAGAACACAGGCCCTTCTTGTTCTAAGGAAATTGAGTCGATTAAGACCTTGGGCTTTTCTAATGCCAAAGTTAAACCATCAATGGGATCTACATTGCCATCATCCGTTCCATTTCGAGAAAGCCTGAAATAAAAACCCCATCCCCCTGTTCTTTCTTCAACCATAACCAAAAAGCTGTGCCAGCCCGCCGACATCCCCCCAGAAATCTGGACAATATCATCGTCGGGACTCGCTGCCCGTGCTACATGGTTATAATATTCTTGGGCACCAAGATCATAAATTACCCTAATTCCATCATCAGATCCCAATTTCATATAAACATTTGGTTCATCTTGAGGAACATGTACATACACCATGGCATAGGCGGCGACATATTCATTTTTGACCCCACTATATATATTATCAAAATTTATTTGATTTGAAGAGCTCGAAGAATAATCATTCCAAATTTTTGTATCATCAGATCCATAAATTGCGGGATCTTCGGGCGTAGCCGTATCTTCGTCCTTATATTCAATTGTAGTGTCAACATGGTTGCCATCTTGAGTAGAACAATTTGAATTCCAATTATCACTCGTTTCTGGATAGGTCAGATCAAATGGCCCCGTAATCAACCAATCGCGGAAGTATCCATCTTCATCCGGAGTATATGGCCCACCTTGGGAAATATACGCAGAGGGACTCATCGATTGTTCCGTATGATAATTTACAGCCTCTTCAGAAGATAATTTCAAAGTGTCATGGGCAGATCCTACACCAAATTCCGAATACAACTCCCCAGTATCAACTGTTGCTCTCCCCCCAGATAAAGTGGATACAAATCCTGTCTGTGAATAGTATTGTTGGGTGTTATTATTCATTGCGAGCGATGAATAATACAAATAGTATGTGTTGATCGCGCTCATTGAAATCGATATCATAAAAGTAATATTGCACGATTTAATATAGTCGCTATACCCACCATTTTCTTGCCAGAGCTCAATATTCCAAATTTGAGATGGAATTTCCGTTTGAGAGCCACCTTGATATTTCACAATCCGTGTTGAGTTAATATGACATGAGGAATTTTCAAATTCTGCATGATAGGTAACCGGTTCATCCTCACGCGATCCAATTCCAGGTTCTTCAACGTTTAATTTTAATCTCCGATCAAAATCCTCATCCCACCAATTTGCATCATCAGATGCTCGTGGAGTTTGATGAGTGGTTTGATCGTCATTATAAATCTCATCATCAGCTAAAATATCCTCATCCCCTAATCCTTCCTCAAGATCTGAACGACGATTCTGAATAAGATCTGATCCAGAATCTGAGGTTGATTGAGTATTAAGATCTCTATCAAGATAAAGAGAAGAAGATAATATGAACATAAAGAGAAGACTTAGAAAAAAAACTTTTCTTGTTCTCCCTTTGTATAACCTCTTAATCATAATATACAATTTTCATTTTTTTCTAAAAAACTTAACCCATTAGACAAATCAAATATTTGTATATATTAATGAGAAAGAAAAACAAGGGAACTCCCTTTAAATTAATATTTTCTAAGAATAGCGTATAACTTTTAGCCTAAATTCGGAACGCAAACAATAGATTTGTGGAAAGGAGATAAAAATCAGTTTTTAACAACAAAAAGATGGTTCCAGTACTTTTCTTGGTAATAGCTGGCTTGATGAAAGCTGAGAAAAATTATTAAATCGGCGTTTTTAGTAGAAAATGTGGTCCAAGAAAAAACAATGCATAAATTGGATTGTGCAGAACCGCAAAAAGAACGGCGGAAAACCGGGAGATTTTTCACCCAAAAGCATGTATCTGAAGGAATATCGACCCTTGTTCGTTCTATCGACCCAGAATATATAATAGAGCCATATATTGGGACTGGCTCCTTAATTAAGCCCCTTATTGAGCAATATAGAGGTGTGGGTAATGATATACAACAAAATTTTATAGAAAAACTAAAACAAAAGTATAGAGAGAGTAAATGGACATTTACTTCATTAAATACGATAACAACTAACTTAGAGACTTTATTCGAGAGATGGAAAATCCCTCAAAACGAGAAACTCTTGATTTTTACTAACCCACCCTTCGGAACGGCATCAACTAACAAATTATTATCGAAAAAGGGAGAATTAAATGGAAAAAAATCAAGAAAAATCCAAATATCCTATGGAGGGCTGGGA
>CAZEPC010000433.1:0-4098 GCA_964513765.1 uncultured archaeon | reverse complement strand
TCGTTGTGGTCAAATCTGGTTTATATTGCACATAGTTTCTCCCATCTCCATCATTAAAACTCCAATGTCCGACAATATTGGTGTCTAGTTGGGATTTCGGTTCCAAAGAGGTAGTTTTTGTTTCCCCAAGCTCTTTCATCTCTTTCGATTCTTGAAAAATAGGGCCAAACATCGAAAGGCACAATCCGATTGAGAGGACCATTCCAAATATGTAATACTTTTTCTTTATTGTCATTTTAATCGTTCTCTATTTGTTTCTTAGAATTCATATCAACAAACACATTATTGATTGTTACATCACCATTTCTAATTATAATAAAGATATATAAATTTTGAGGATAAATGATATGATTATTCACTATTTGGAGCCAAACTCGATGAAAATTGATGGGCAAAACCCGGAGACAAATTAGGAAATCGTGGAAGTTTTATTAGAAAGATTTCAAAGAATAATTGTAAAATTTATATTTGAGTGATAATACTAATTGCAATTTATTTTAGCTAAATTGATTTTATAGGGTTTCATTGATTACCTAAATTTGATATATTAAGTATCCCAAAAATTATATCTATAGATCGATACATTTACAAACAAAAAACGAAGAATGTATACTTAAAAACAAGATAAAGAAATTCAGACTCAAATCAAGAAATTATTTATCAAGACAGTATTTAGCTGGTGTTTTTTCTATAAGTTGATGGGGAAGGAAACTAAGATGCATGAAAGTAATCCTAATAATTCGGAATTGTTGAAGCACAGAATTCGATACGAAAAAGGTTTGGCAAATTGTTCTAGGGCTCTTTTGGAGAACGATAAGCGGCCTGTCTTGGAGGCACTAGAACATCTGCTTCGTGCCTCTCAGGTAAGTAGAGTGTATATTTTTGAAAATTATAGAAATCGGCAAGGGGAGCATCTTATGAGCCAAACATATGAGACAGTGAAAGATGGTGTTTCCTCTCAGATGGAAAATCCAAAACTCCAAGCTATAACTTATTTTCCCGAATACGAAAGATGGTGGGATAATTTAAGCAATAAAAAACCAATTAAAGGTTTAATTGCAGATTTTCCCGAACAAGAAAAACCCGCCCTCAAAGAACAAAATATTCTTTCGATTTTAGTGCTTCCTATATTTGTAGATGGGGGGTATTTCGGTTTTATCGGATTCGATGATTGTGAAGAAGAGCGTAGGTGGAGCCAGGATGATATCAGGCTTTTAAAAACAGGATCTGATCTTATTGGTGCCTATCTTTCTCGGAAGAAAGTAAAGGAAAAACTCAAGAAAGAAAGAAAGCTTTTTTTATCGGTATTAAATAATATCTCCGAAATAATCTATGTGGTGGATCCGGCAACATATGAAATATTATTTATAAACGATTATTTTAAGCGAATTTTGGGTAAAAACCCCGTTGGTCAAATTTGTTATCAAGAATTGCAAGGTTTTGATTCTCCTTGCGAATTTTGTAAAAATGAAAAGATTAAGAATTTGGGTGGAAAACCTCTAAAATGGGAATTTCATCATGAGCGATTTGATTCTGACTATCTTATCATAGATAGAATGATTAAATGGCCTGATGGAAGAGATGTAAAATTAGAGATTGCTACGAATATAACAAAACTTAAAAAAATGGAAAAAGAGGTTTGGAAAAACCGGAATTTTGAGGCATTAGGTCTTTTAGCAGGTGGATTAGCCCATGACTATAACAACATTCTTACGGGAATATTTGGTAATCTTTCCTTGATGGAAAAAATAATGAAATCAGATAGGCACACTAGGCTACAAATTCCTTCGCTTATCCAGGATGCGAAAGATGCAGCAAAAAGGGCGGCTTCCCTCACAAAACAGCTTCTTACTTTTTCCAAAGGAGGTGCCCCGATTAAAAAAGAGGCCTCTATGGAATCCATTGTAAAGGAATCTTCCGGTTTTCTTCTGAGTGGGACTGAACACGAAATCATTTATCAATTTCAAGAGGACCTGTGGGATGTTTTGGTTGATAAATCTCAAGTTTCTCAAGTTATTCAGAATCTCATTATCAATGCCAAAGAAGCCATGAAAGTCCCTGGAAAAATTATTATTAAGGGCAAAAATATAGCATTAAGTGAGGAAAACAGGTTTGCCCTTGATCCTGGACGATATATCTCAATATCCATCCAAGACACGGGTCCGGGTATTCCCTCCGAAATTTTACCAAAAATTTTCGATTTATACTTTAGCACAAAAAATGAAGGAAACGGGTTGGGCTTATCTCTTTCATTATCAATCATTAAAAGACATGGCGGTACAATTGTGGCCGATTCCAAGATAGATGAAGGGGCGAATTTTACATTCTTTTTACCAGCATTACCTCAAGATAAAATAGAAGAAAGAAAAAGGCAAAAAGACGAAAAAAAGATGATGAAAAGCAAAAAAGATCGAGAAAGAGATGAGAAATTAGACTCTGAAGCACTCCCTGATGAATTTATATCGGAACAATCAACGGAAGACACATTTGAGAATGGAAAAATCTTGGTGATGGATGATAACCCCACAATCTGTAAATCTTTAGATTCCTTTTTGGATTTTCTTGGTTATGAAACTGTCTGTGTTCATGATGGAGAGCAGGCAATTGAAGCCTATAGCAAGGCAATGATCCAGGAAAAGCCCTTTGATTTCGTGATTCTTGATCTTGTCATCCCTGGGGGGATGGGAGGAGAAGAGACGATAAAGAAAATGCTCAAAATTGATCCCGAGGTTTCTGCGATTGTGTCCAGTGGTTATGTAGATAAACCAATTTTAAGTAATTACAAGGAATATGGCTTTAAGGAGAGGTTGAATAAACCTTACAGCATTGATGAACTTGAAGAGGTTTTGGGTAAGTTAGATCATTCTAGCTAGAGCCATTTTTTATTTTATATAAACGAAATGTTGATCTATTTTTTTGGTTTAAACTTATTAGCTTTTTAAATCCGCTTGGGGGGAATAAAAAACCCAAATCTTAATTAATGTCCCAACTAATTTAATATAATAATGCTAATTGTTGAACTCGTAGGATATTTGGGGTCTGTGTTAGTCGGAATCTCATTGATGATGAAAAAGATCCTAAAATTACGGATAATAAATTTAGTGGGTGCAATTGTTTTTGTTATTTATTCTTCTATTGTTGGGGCCTATCCTGTGGCCGTCCTCAATGCGTTTATTTGTGTAATTAATATTGCACAGCTCTGGAAATTAACCCATAATGAGGATAGTTTTGAGATGATATTTGTGGATCAAGATTCCGAGTTCTTGCAAAGATTTATCCAGAAAAACCAAGAGGAAATCAACAATCTCTTTCCTAACTTTAATCTTGATAACTTGCCTCGATGCACTTGTGTTTTTATTCTAAGGAATCTTACCGCGGTGGGTGTGTTTATATACCATGTAGAAGAGCAAAATGCGAAGATTTACTTGGATTATGTAGTTCCCGAATATCGTGATTTCAAGAATGCCAGGTTTTTATTTTCCAGACCCCAAAAGGTATTTAGAGGATTTAATGTCGAAAATTTGACTGCGTATTCCGAGGTAGAGAGCCATGATGAATACTTACGCAAAGTCGGGTTCGTGGAGAGAAATGATATGCCTAATACATTTGTAAAGAAGATTTAAGTTATAGGATTTTTATTTTTGGTCAGCACTTTTTCGTATATGTTTTTTATAGATAAATCTCCTCTTTTGTTCTCTCTCTGAATTATTAGTCGATTAATAGTATTACATGACCTTTTTAAAAGATAATATGAATCAGCTGATAAAATTTTCTTCCGTATGAACAAAGCGAAGAATATTTAATTCAAAACCACACACAGCTACTTGTATAAGGACTAAGTTTTTCATATTCAAATTTTACAAACTTGTGAGGATATATGAGAAAAAAAAGGTTTCTTAAGGGAAAATCTTTAAGGTATATAAGATCACGAAAATTATTATTTCTCTCACTTACTTTCATTATTTTTCTTGGATTAAATTCATTCTCTCTCCATAAATATAATGATGTAAGGACCAGAGAAAATAATATGGCAAATATTGATATTGAGGGAATAAATAATGATAATGAACGAATTTATCCTAAGACCAGTGGTGTTAG
>CAZEPC010000432.1:0-4107 GCA_964513765.1 uncultured archaeon | reverse complement strand
AACAGAATAATGAATGCTGATGTTATATTATCTAAAGGTCAAGGTAATTTCGAGTCATTAGATAATATACCCGCCAACGGAGAGGTTTATTTCCTTTTAAAGACTAAATGTGAGCCGGTTGCAGAGATGTTTGGTGTTCCATTGGGATCTTTAGTACTCTACCATAGAGACTCAACCGCAGATTTTGCCCCCGAATAATTTAGGGAGATAATCAATTTTTTAAAAAATTGTTTTAAAATTACCACTCTACCACAATACCCTCGTATGGTCCGAGAACAATTTTATTAGGACGAACAGCGTTGCTATTGATATCAGTTGATACGATCAGCATCGGTTTCAGCCGAGGAATGTCCACTTCGACATTTTTATCGTTAAAGTTCAAATAGACGTAGAGTTTTTGGACATCATCGCCGAATTCTGCTTCTCTGATATATCCAAGAACATTTTTGGGCAATGATCTCTCCTCCAAAAGCACTAATGAACCCGCGTTCAGGGCCGGATATTCTTTTCGGGCTTTTAAAAATCGTTTATAGCAATGATAAATTGAATTTTTCTCCTCTTTTTCCACCTTCACATTGATATCTTCATATTCAGGATGAACGGGGAGCCAAGGTTTTACATTTTTAGGACAGAAGCCAGCATTTGCGCTGTCATCCCATTGCATAGGGGTTCGGCATTCATCACGATTAATAGATTCGTGAATTACCTTTTTACCTATTTTAAAAATGAATTCCGGTATCTTGTCATATTTACGTGCGACGGGATCCAAAGAATTCTTTACCTTTAAATCATGTTGAGGCAAACCTAACTCTTCCCCATAATAGATGTAAGGTACTCCACGAACTGTTAATTGAAGTGCGGTATTTAATTTCCCTTTATCCATATTATCCCCTAAACGAGAGATTCTTCGATATCTGTCGTGATTGGAAAACACCCATGTAGGGATAAGGGGTTCGGGAAAATATTCTTCAAATTTATCGATAATTTTCCTGAAACTTTTGGCCTTAAATTTTGCACCCAGAGTTTCAAAGAGAAACACGGAATTCAATCCATCCGCATCCATCCCCCCACAATATTCTTGCATAGTCTCCATTGGGCCTGTTACTTCTCCTACCAAAAATCTTGGAGGTTCATCGAACACATCAATTACTTTTCTTAGCTCCTTTACAAATGCAAGGGTATCTGGATGATTAAGAGTATATTTTGTGTTCCTAAACGGCATTCCCGGGGACTTATCCGAAGGAATAAGTTTCCAAGCAAAAGGATTATCTCTAAACTCGGCATCTTCCAGGAGAGCATTTATAATATCCAACCTATACCCGTCAGCCCCCTTTTCTAACCAATATCGTACAATTTCAAACATTTTTTCCTTTAATTCGGGGTTTCTGTAATTAAGGTCTGGCTGGAATGGGAGAAATTGGGCCCAATACCATTGCTCCGTTTTTTCATCATAATGCCAACCACTCCCGCCAATCATAGATTGCCAATTATTAGGAGGTGCTTTACCGTTTGGTTTTTCCCCATCTCTCCACACATACCAATCCCTTTTGGGGTTATCTTTACTGGATCGGGATTCAAGGAACCAGGGGTGCTGATCGCTGGTATGATTCATCACCATATCCATGACTATTTTCATACCTCTCTTGTGTATTTCATCAATTAAACGATCCGCATCGTCCATCGTACCGTATTCGGGAGCAATTGCTTGGTAATCGCTGATATCATACCCAAAATCCCTTTGCGGGCTTTTGTAAAAGGGAGAGAACCAAATAGTCTCAACCCCTAAATCTTTAAGGTAATCCAGTTTATCAATTATCCCTTGTAAATCGCCGATACCGTTCCCGGTTGTATCATTGAAGGAACGCGGATAAATTTGATATACTGTTGTTTTTTTCCACCAATCTAAATCTTTCGGATCATTGACCATATATAATATTTGCACCGCTTTTGAATTAAATTTTTTGAAGATACCCTCATCAATTTATAATCCATCCCTCATCCATATTTCATAGATGATGACCAGATATGAGAAGTGGTTATGAAAATTGGTTATGGAAACTGGATATAATCTAATAATAAAATAAAAGAAAGAAGATGATTGTGTTAATGGGGGATTTAGTCGCTAAATTTCATTTTTAAAAACAACGGAGTTAATTTCATCCGGGTAATCATAGGCAATGAGAAATAAATCCGCTCCCCGCAGTATTCATCGTTTTTAAGATTGTAGTCCTTGATCTTTGTGTCCTGCCATGCAATCCAAATGTTTCTTCTTACCCGCTTATCTTTATTAATTGCTTTGATATAGGCGTCCCAAATCTTAAATTGATCATCCCTTTGACCCAAAAACATATCTTCAGACGCTTTTTGGGAAATATGAAAATTTTGTAATAGTTCTTTCCTTATTTTATGATCATAATCTTGGAGATTTTTAGCAGAGTAGGATTTTTGATTCTTATACAATGACTTGACCAGATCGGTGGCCACCCTTGAAGTTAGAAAGCAGCCCAATAAGCCCTCATAATAACATTCGGTGACCAACCCAGTCGTTTCGCCCAAAAGAATAATATGATCATCATAAAACCGTGATATGGGATCTTTCCATACCTTCTTTCTTATAATTGTAGCTGGATCAAATGAGGAGGGAGGATTTTTTACCTCTTGAAACAATGGCTGCACATAATCGTATTTTTTAATTATCCTCATGAACTTTTCCACCATTTTTTCATGGGATTCCTCGGAAACAAGAATCATATTGAAAAAGTCCGATCCTTTAGTCATCTGTAAGGGTCCTCGGGTGCTCATTCGTGGGTGAAGATGATAAAAATAATCGGTTTTGTAGCATGAATCGATGAAGTGGGGATCGGCATAAAATGTAGCCACAATTTGATTAAGAGAATAGGGTATTGGAAAACCCAAAGATCGCAAGAGGGATTCATCATGGGATCCCGTGGCCAAAAAGACTAGATTAGTCTTTAATTCTACATCCTTCCCAGAAACCTTCTTCATTTTTTCCTTTTGATCTCCTTTTTCCCCATTTTCCTCATTCCTTTGGATAATTTTTACCCTTTTGGAGAAAGTATCCGATTCATTGATATCTAAGACTTCAGTGCCCCATAGAACCTGAGCCCCGTTATTCGCTGCTTTTCTAATATGCCAACGGATGAAATTTTGTTCATCAATCACCTTCCCGTAGGGTTTTCCAAATTCTTCTTTTCCAAACATGGGACCTTCTGCGTTACGGGAACTATTACAAATAGAATCAATATCTCGGAGAAAGATGTCATCCCCATCCTCTTTCGGATTTGCTCTTAGGGACAAATTTCCATGAAGATATTGTTTAGCATGGCCCACGATGATTTTAGCCGAATGGTAGCGGAGATCTTTTGGTTTTTTCTCGATTAGAAGCGTTTTTTCGGGAGCAAATTGGGAAAGATAATAAAAAGCCAATGCACCTGCAGTTCCTCCCCCAATTATTACAAATTCAAATTCATTCGGAATCTCAGTGATCATTAATGTGATGAAAGGAATATTAGAAAATAAGATTTCCGTTGGTTTTTAAAACTGGATTCCCATTATCTAAACACTATGCCCCTCCAGAGGATTTACAAATATAAATTTGAGTATTTGACGGGTGAGAATAGAATTATGCTTTCTGTCCATTATAAAGTCGGAAAGAAGGTTTTTACCGAAAAGTTTGAAATAACCTCAGAACAAGGATTATTTTTAATAGATATGCTCCGTAATGAAAAACCTATTTTTTGGAATGAATCGCGAAACATCCTCCAAACGGGATCTGAAGCGGTAGGTGAGGGAGAAGGATAAAAAAACCAACGTCATCCCCAAAACATGAAAAATTCATTAAATGTATTATGAGAACGATTATTAGAAAATCTCTTAGAAGAGAACAAGAAAAATAAAAAAAAGCAAACTGGCCGATTGAATCAAATTTTAGCAAACAATCGGCAGTTGCGTTGTGTGTCGTGGTGTTGATTAAACTCTGATTTTTATCTCTTTTTAAGATACACGGCGATTCCGATTAACACAACAAATCCACCCAGGGCAATAACCATATACCAAAGATAGTCGTTGGTTAATTTTTCAGTAAAT
>CAZEPC010000431.1:0-4126 GCA_964513765.1 uncultured archaeon | reverse complement strand
AATATTGAGATGGATGCGAAAGAAATCATGAGAAATGGAATACTTCTCAAGGAAACCCGCGTAAATCAAAGATGTGCTGACTGTGATGATTTTTTGGTGAGGGCAGTTTATCGATATAAGGGTAAAAAAAAATCGAAGATTAGTGGTTTGTAAAAATTGTGAAACCGCATCTTGGATAAATAAACAAGATTCTGTAAAAATCCCCGAAATAAAAAGCGTAAAAGATAGGCTAGCGGAAAAACGTAAAGATGAAAAAAAGAATGGTTATCTTCCCTGAGATTCCATTTTTGCTCCACACTGAGGACAGCGCCCTTTAGGGAGATTAAATTCAATTTTAAAACCACAATTCAAACAGCATAGAAGAAAATCTTTTGGATTTTCTGAGGAGAGGCCCATAACATTTTTAAAAAAATACATGTATTAAAAAATAGCTCATTATTTTTAGAAAAAATTTTAAAATCTTAGGTTTATAATAAATTGTTGAAAAGAATGAAAAAGCTCGATCTTTTGGATGAAATTCTTATAAACTTTTTCGAAAGAGTCCCAGATACATTAGGAATAGTTATTTGTGATAAAAATGCAGAGATAATTCATTCAAAGATTGTGAGTGGTAAAGTAAAAAACTCAGGTGATGGACACGACAAAGAGTCTCATTCTATTGGTTCTAATGCCGAAAGAAAAGAGGGAAAAATAGATGAGAAAAAATTAAGCAAGTTCAATACCGAAATTAAGCCATTTTTAGCTAAAATGCAAGATCAATTCTCGAGCCAAAAAAAATATGGGTCCTCGGTAATAGATACGAATGATTTTCGCCTTTTGAATATATTAGCCGATACCTATGTATATACATTTGTTCTGGATATTTTTGCCTCTCTCTCGACCACTTATCCGTACGTGTATCTTGCAGTAGAAAAGATGCACCAAGTTATTGATGAAGGAAAAGTGCCTCAGACAAAAATCCCACGATTAGGAAACATTCGGGGGGAGCCATTAGATGAACCAATTCAAGGTAAAAACGATGAATGGAGCATAAAATATATTCTTCTTGGAGAACCCAGTGTAGGGAAAACTAGTGTGGTTAATAGATTTGTGCATAAAACGTTCGAAACGGACTATCGTCCTACAATTGGTTTGAATGTTATGACCCATAATTACGAATTCTATGGTCACAAAATCAAAATGAATATTTACGATATCGGATCCCAGAAGCTATTCCGTAGAGTACGCCCAAATTATTATTCAGGGGCCAATATTGCAATCTTCGTGTTTAGTTTAGATAAACCTGAAACTCTTCAATCTCTTCCAAAGTGGTATAAGGAAATGGCAAGGTTTGTGGGTGATGAAATCCCCATGCTGATTGTAGGAAATAAATCCGACCTCACCCATAAAGTCAGCTTTAGTGAAGGGGAATCCTTTGCGAAAAAGTATAATTGCTCCTATATCGAAACAAGCGCGTTAGAAGGGGCTAATATTGAAGATGCGTTTAGCCTTATCTCTTATATTCATATTGAAAAGTATAAAAAACAATTTGTGCAAGAAGAATAGAAAAGCGGGTCCGAGGAGATTCGAACTCCCGATCTACAGCTTAGGAGGCTGCCACCTTATCCAGCTAGGCCACGGACCCTATGAATTAGAAATAATCTGATTGAATCTGGATTATAATTGTGATTATTTCTATGCAAAAAAATGATTGTTTTTCTAAAAGTTTTTTCTTTTTCCTTAGAAATTGAGAAAAATGTATGAGAATAAAAACAAAACCAATTAAAAAAGATTTTCGGGATCTGCATCTTTTCTTTCTTTATAATACTTATATAATACGGTACTCACAACAGCGGAAAAAATTCCTACAGAAACGCCTATAATAAGATTCATATTATCATCGGGTTTTTCTGAACTATTATCATAGGTTTTTATCTCTGAAAACTCGCTCATTCCGGTTTCGTTCACGCTTCGCACCATAAAATATCGCAATCCATAACCAATCTCTTGGAACACATAGGAATTTGTGTCATTTTCTAATAAGGGGGATGATTTAATTTCACTTAAATTAACAGAAGAGTTGATTGGTGTATTGCTCATATAAACCACATAATAGTCCACGTTATCCAATTTACTCCATGATATGTTAATACTATCGAAAGATCCCTCCGTTATGCTCAATATTTCGGGAGGTTGGGGTGGATCCTCGACCCTTACCATTAAAATCTCTGATGCATTTCCATATTTTTCGATATTTTCATCTTCAAATACCGGAACAAACCGATAATAATACCTCCCTAAAGGAATCTGGTTATCAAAATATTCTAAAAACGAATTACTGTCCCCATTGACATCAATTTTGGCATAGCTGTCTAAAGATAGGTAGAAATTACTTAAATTTAATATATTTCTATTATTACTCCGATAAATGTGGTATGTGGTAGCATGGTTTACTTTTTTCCATTTAAGTACCGCAGTATGGTTAATAATAGGCTCATTTGGTATTAAATTAACTTTAACTGCGGGTATTTTATATATCTCTATTTCTAATCTGGCACTTATATTACTCCTTCCACTTCCATTATGGGCAAAAACCCAGTAATAATACATTATTTCTGATTGTGGTCTATCAAGAAATTCGGTATTTGTATAACTATCTAAAAGTAAAGTAGTAGATGAATCATTAAACTTAGATGTATTTCCTCTATAGATGGAATAATTATTATAATTGTGAATATCAATCCAAGAGATATTGACTGAGTTTACAAATATTGTTGAATTTTGAGTCGTCCATTGGGGGATATGGGGCAAGAAAACAATCTTGACATGGATTATATTAGAAAGTGTTGAATTTCCCGTGTTGTTTCTTGCCATAATCCCATAGTAATAATCACCTGAAGGAAGGTTTATATCATTATAAATATTGCCCTCATACCCTTGTTCTATGGGCGTTAAAGAAGAAAGATCTTTTTCACTGAAAATTGCTTTCTGACGATAGATAGAGAAATTTGTGTTCAAAGAAAAATCTGTCCATTCTATTGTAATATTTGAGTGATATTGAGGGCTTTCAACTTCTTGTAAATGTGGTTGGAAGGGAGTATTAATAAGACTGATATTATGGCACAAAGAGACATTAGACCAAAATTCGATATCTCCGTAATCTTTGTAGGTTAATTTTAAAACAATTACATAAAAAACCTTTGTTTGTGTTGGAAGATCTCTATCTATGTAAAAGAAATTTTCTGGATTATGCAGAGTTTCAATTTCGTGGTCCTCTTTTATTTGGTCCCAATTGGTTTCGTTAATTTCGGAACTGGCTCTATATATATAGTATCTAGGATAATCTCCGTCAGAAATATAAGTGCCATTTGAAAATTCAATTAAAATGCTCCTATTACTACTTTGGCTTAAATTAAATGTTATTGGATTCGATGTAAATTTCATTGTGGCATTAATACAATCTGCAGGTTCAGCATAGCCTGTATGGTTGATTCCCACAACAGTATAGAAAAATTTTTCATTATTTGTTATATCAAAATCCATAAACCAGAGATTAAAAGATTTTCCTAGTTTGGTGGCTCCATTTAAAGAATCAGTTATTTTATTCTGAGATCTATATATTTCATAATATAAAGACCCAGATGAAGATTCCCATGTAAGATTCACAAATCTATCCCCTATTATGTTGTTGTATTGGTTGTATTCCAAATTCATCCTTCGATTATTAAAAGTGACTTTACTGACCTTTTTGGGGAGATCTTGAACTGATACATTAATTACATTTGATAATTTTGTAATAATACCGGGGTTCTTCCATCCAATGATTGCATAATGATAATTTCCTACTTTTTCAACAACATCTGTGAAATCTGTTTTAGATGCTGTCGTATATCCATATACTCCTAAATTTTGAGCTTGGGATATATTATTAATAAAACTCGTGTTACGGAAAATGAAATAATATTCTACACCCTTAATTGGATCCCAATCAAGTATAACTTGACTATCGGTAACATTCTCTGTGGGTCCTTCCAAAAAAGGAGTTTCAAGTGGTTCAAAAATATACTCTGAAATTTGATTTGATAAATAAGATATTCCAGATCCGTTTCTTGCTATAACATACCAATAATATAAATTCTCATTCGGA
>CAZEPC010000430.1:0-4129 GCA_964513765.1 uncultured archaeon | reverse complement strand
AGGCAATTTCCCATTTTTTCTATCCTAATGGCCGTGAAATCACCTATTATCAAATGAAAAAATTAAAACGGGTCATTTATAATATTATTTTAGGTACAGGGCGAATTGATATAAACCATCTTATGCTTATTTTTAAAGATGTAGATTCCTCATTGGTGAGGAAGATTTTGAATACATGGGAGATGAACGGTTTTATAGGTCAGAAAGGGGCAGAAAGAGGAATTTATGTGCCCACTACGGAGATACAGAAATCCAGTGGAACTATGTTTTTGGCAGATCTCGTAAGTCGTTTTTTTTAAAAAAGATAAGGACATCTTTTTATCCTTACATTATCCAAGATTTCTTTTTTATGCCTTCTTAATTGTTGAATACTTATTTAGGTTGCAATAAATCTCTAAATCCTGTTCTTTGGCACTTTAAGGAGAATTAAAATTAAAAAATTGTTAAGTTTGATTTACTCGTTTGAGATCGTTTTTTTGCTGAAGAAAATTACGAAATTTGCCTTTTGCCCCATATTTTTCTAAAAATCTAAAATTCGATTTTAGATGTATTTTGAGCCAAATTAAATAAAAAAATCCATTCTGGAATATTTAAGGTGCCAAAATGCATAAAATGTGAAAATAAGAGGTCTTAAAACCTCTATGGTAAAGACAAGCGTCTGATCTCAGATATAATGGAGTATAACTGAATTATAAGCTATGAAATTGATGAAAGATTATATATAAACCAAATTAATCTGCTAATCTTTTCATTGTAAAAAAAGAAGAGGTTTTATATTTTCGTAATTCAAATACAAAACCACAAGGGCTTTTTGTCGGAATCCTATTGATGCCAGATTCGGCCAAAGATCGCCACAAATCCCCAAAGATTTATATATCTTTTCGGTGTTATATCAATTAACAGCATATATTCATTTTGGATTATTTTGAATAATGTTGCGGAGGAAAATTTAAAATGGCTAGAGACAGTTATATTGCAAAGGCTCCCGTGCGGAGACTTATGAAAACTGAAGGCGCAGATTTAGTAGCTGAAGACGCTCTTGGATTTTTGATTGAAAAAATCACAGCAGAAGCAAAAAGAGTTACTAAAGATGCATTAAAAGTAGTAAAAGACGACAAGAGAAAGAAAGTTACTGCCGAAGATATTCGAGCAGTCGCATAATCTTTTTTCATGCGCTCAAAGTAATGAATGAGAGCGAATTTCAAAAGGAAAGAACAAAATCAATCCAAAATTGACATAAATAAATAAATAACGGATGTTCATCGGGCCCCTGTTGGGGTGGTGAAATCCATTTTTTTGTTTCATTATTTTACCCAAATTTATTTTTTACTATTCTATCCCTTAGTTTTTGAAAAACCCAGTTCAATCATAATAAACCAAGAATAATTGAAATCGGGTATTATAAATGTGAGATTTGGGAATTTTTCTAAGAAAAAACCATAAATATCAATGCAATAGAACATTCTATGAGAAATTCTCATAAAAATTAATGTGAGCAAAATCAACGAAATTTTTTAAGGGCAACGTTGAATTTATTTTATTGGAGACAGAAAACAAAGCATGGCAACAATGAAAAAGATCCGCTTCGGGAAGCATAAGTATTACGCCAAAGAGGTTATTGGAAAGGGCCAGTTTGGGGTTGTCTATTATGCAAAGGCACGGAAAAGGAGAAAAGATAATGGGGATAAAATACCCAAGTATGTTGCCATAAAGGAATATTATTATTCTCGCTTTTATGATCCCAGCACGAAGCAAAATAGCTGCGAGGAATATTTCAATCGGGAAATAAAATGTACTGCCATTCAGTCGAAATATTCGGGCGCGAGTTTAAATCTTATTGATTCCGGAAAAATTATCTCTAAATCCAATAAGGAATATTATATCGTTCTTTCTTATATCGAAGGGAAGCCTCTGGATAAATGGTTTGCGGATTCCTTTGGAAAACATCCTCATTTAGATGATGATGAAATTAACTTCTTCACTAATAATATTATTATTCCTTTGGCTCGTCATTTGAATTTTTGTCATTCAAAAGGACTGGTCCACCGGGACTTGTCCATCGATAATATTATGATTAAATCTCCCCAGAAAGGGGCGGTTATCCCCGTAATTATTGACTGGGGGGCTGCTAAAGTCCGGAAACTCTCCGAAATAATGCATCCGCCCAAAGGGTATATGCAAAACCAAATTATGTCAAATACGGCTTTTGTGAATAAGGGAACCCCCCCTGAAATTCGGAGGGGTTATCCTCCTATGGCAGCTTCTGATATCTATATGTTAGGGCATATTATGTACTATCTATACGGTGGTGGAGTATCATCCAGACCTCCGAAAACGGTAGATGATTACGTCCTTCACCCTAAGGACAACAATCCTCAATTAGATTCTCGATATGATCAATTGGTTGCTAAGTGTACTCAATATAATCCTTCTGATCGCATTGAAAATATGGAAGAAATTTTGCACGTTTTGGAAAAAATTCAAGATGATTTTTCCCCCTCGCGTATTACATTTTTCGGAAAGCCCAAAAGTTTTGGCCGATCTGCTCCCCCTGTAAAATCTATATCCTCTGGCACAAATACCGCGGGGAAAGCCTATTCAAATAAACCCAAATCCCAGAGATCTCCAGTTCAAGCACGGTCTTCGGGCAAACCCTCTAAAAATCCTTCAGATACCTCCGCGAAGAAGAGAGGTAAAAAGCCGGGGGCCCACCCAATTAATTATGCCCATCTGGGAGAAGGTGCTAAATCTGCCAAAAAGAAGGTTGATATCCCTATCTTTAATCGACCCCATCCCAAAGATCCCCAATCTTCCAAAAAAGCCAGATCTTCATTACCTAAAAACCAATCAGATCCCCAATCCCTAAAAAAAGATGTATTTGCTCAATTCCCGGGCCAGAAAAAAAGCCATTCGGTAAAATCTAAATCAAATAAAAGTCCATATGGGTTTTTTTCCCAGTCTATGTTTCTCTCCCGGAGTGTAGAAATGTTTTCACCTCAATCTGGTGGTGATTCTAAGGGTTCTGGTCAGAATCTTCAGTTAATTCAATCACAATCTAATACTAAAGCATCAGTTTCTTCAAATTCCCAATCTTCTTCTCAAATAGAAAAAAAACAAAAAAAATCTGTTCATAACTCAAAAAAAAAGATGAATGCGGGTTTTTCTCAGCAAAAACCAGAGGAAACTCCAAAGTCTGAGTCAGAAAAACAGAAAAAACAAATTTCTAAATCTAAGATCAAAAAAGGGCTCAAAAAACAAAAAGGAAAACGAATTCCTATTCCAAAATCTTTTAATTTTAATGTTTCTGGTAGGATAAAAGCTTTGGCTAAAGGCTTTATCACTTATTTTGAAAACCCAAAGTGGCAATATCAACGCCAAGATTATTCCCAATACTATGAGGAGCTTTTTGAGGGCTGTAAAAAGGCCTTGGAAATGAAAGATTATGTCATTCATCGGGGGAATATATCAAATAATGTCTATATTGTGGGAAGAACTATCGGGTCTTTAAATGATTTGAGGGTGATTCTCAATTATTTCAAGAATGTGCTCACCCAATCCCCGGATATTAAGTTTGTATTTTTAGGGAATTATTTTTCCTTGAATCGTTTTGACATCGAATCTTTCACACTACTTTTAAGTTATAAATGTCTTTATCCGAACAATTTTTATTTGCTACGAGGATATAGGGAAACAGAAAATTCTATTCAAAAAGATGGTCTTTTTTCCCACCTTAAATTCAAATTTGGGGGGTACCATAATAACATTTATCGTTTGCTCTCAGGGATCCTCACCAAACTTGATTTAATTTATATTGCAGATCTTTCAAAAAATGCTAGGGCATTTATTGCTTCAGGTGGAATTCCATTTGATCCCAAAAACCCACAAGTTCCAATAGATATTACTCTACTCTCTCAAAATATCTCACCATTTTCTTTTTCTTTAAATAAGATGGACGAAATATCACAAACTATTATCAGGGGAAAACCCAACGAATTGACCAACTCCACCGGCAGAGATTCTCGGGGTCATTATCTCTTCAGCTGGGATCAATTACAATCATTTCTAAGAAGAAATGAATTGCATTATGTATTTCTTTCTAACGCCGAAAAATACGGGCACCGTGCAATCT
>CAZEPC010000429.1:0-4175 GCA_964513765.1 uncultured archaeon | reverse complement strand
AGGGGAAAAAAGGAGAGCGGAATGAAAAGATCTATATGATCTTAAACATTGCCAAGGTATGTAAGAAAATTAGTGAGAGGGATAAATATCTAATCGTATGGATTGGAAGAAAAAAAAATGATAAAGAAATGTCAATTAAGCCCATTGCCTCTGCAGGCATTCCTCATAATTACTTGAAAAAGATCTCTCTCTCATGGGGTGATAATGAGCACGGAAAAGACCCCTCCGGGAAAGCTTTAAGAAACCGGAGATATTACATCACTAAAAAAAATGATAAAAGGATAAAAGATTATCAGGTATGGAGACATTTGGCATTAAAAAGAAATATCAAATCTTCAATCTCTTTACCTCTTGTTTATGAAAAAGAAACTTTTGGGGTATTGAACATTTATTGTAATAAAATCAATTCATTTGGGAAAAAGGAAATTTCAATTTTAACACGATTATGTAAAATTATATCAAATTATATTAAGGAATTAATCCCATTTATGAATGAAAAGGAAACAAAAGTTGAAGAAAATCAAAGATTAGAGTTAATTAGAAGATTTACCGTTAATTCCTTACATGATCTGAATAATATTCTAAATATCATTATTGGGTATTCTGATATTTCATTGTTTAATGTGAATATGGCGGATTTGAAAAAGAATCTTGAAATCATTAGGAGTGCAAGTCTAAGAGCAAGAAAGATTATTCACTGTATTAGGGAGAAGAAATTAATTGTAAATAAAGAACCCGAAGATCTTAATCCAAATAATATTATTAAAGAATTATCAAAATATATAAAAAAAATAATTCCCTCTTCAGTTCATTTTGAATTTGAAGCTCAAAATGATTTGGGCCACATCTTTGTTCAAAAATATCAATTTGAACAGATTATTCTCAACATTGTGATGAATTCCTTAGACGCGATAGAAGAATTAGAAGAAACAACAAGTGATACCATCGGAATTGATAAACCAAAATCCTATTTTCTTAAAATGAAAACCTTTGAAATAAATATTCAAAATGATTTCAAAGATCGGGTTTTTGGAGCTCAGACCGGAGAACACGTTGGGATACTAATTGAAGATAATGGGATTGGGATGGATGAAGTAATATCTCAACATCTCTTTGAATTGTATTATACGACGAAAAAGGATGATTTAGGCAACGGGTTGGGGTTGGATATTGTAAAAAAAAATGTATTGAATAATCATGGTTCAGTAGATTTTAAAACAAAAAAGTACCTTGGAACTAAATTTTTCATATATTTTCCCAAAGTCAAAGACCCGAAAAATCTCTAAATAAAGAAGTTATTCAAAAAAATAAAACAGATTGTATTAATAGCAAAAAATGATGATAATAATAAGAAATCGGATGGGACAACCGAAGATGGGAATTCATTTTGCTTGGTTCTTTTTATTATGAAATCAATTATCTCTCGAAGAATTTCTAAGCAGTAATTTATTGACTTTCTTACAGCAAGGACATTTGAAGAGAAACTCTTCTGCACCGCAATATTCGTACTCTTTCATTTTTGTATATAGTATCTCAATCTTTAATTAAAAAAAGTTTTTTGTTAAAACCAGATCCAATTTAGTATAAATTGTTTGGGGGCATTGATTTTAAGTGTTTATTCCGAACCATATCAATTTTTTGGAAATCGTCATCAAATGATATTAACCAATCACACTCTAATGATTCCATTACCACAGCGAGTGTGGCATCAACATAACTTAAACCACTGATTTTTTTTACAACCTCAATTGCAACTTTACTTATTTTCTCGTCATCATAATAAAGACTAATTTTATTATGTTTTTCAAAAATATCAATTATTCGCAATAAAAATTTCCTACGCTTTATTTTCCGGGCAAAATTGTTTAAAATCTCTGCCATAATCAAATTTGTGACAATAATTTCGTATTTTTCTTGGTTATTTATCCATTCAAGAATCTTTTTTGCTTTTTTAAAATGATTTTCTCTTTTATTAATAGCTGCTATCCAAACCACAGAATCAACAATTATTTTTTTTATGTTAATCACCTAGCATCTGAATTATAATTCATGGTTTTGATTAGCCATTTCTTCATCGTCGATTATCCCAATAATTGAAGTAATATCAATTTGGTTCTCAGAAGAGGTTTTCTTGTCCATTTTTTTAGGCTTATGTCCATTTAACATCCTCTTTATCATTTCTTTCACGCCTTCTTGTTGGCCTTGTTTTTTCTTCTTTTCATTACTTCCTTCTTTTTTTAAAATATTTTTGTATTGAGATTCGAGTTTATTGATTTTCATATATTTGCTGTCAATTTCATCCTCAATTAATAATTCTTCTAATTTTTCTAAAGTATTATTATCATTTTCGCGAATTGTTAGATCTTGAATAAAATCTTCTTCTAAGTTGTTTTTTGTCTTTAATGCTTTTCTATTGGTTCTATTTACATCATCAATAGTTATTTCTAATTGATTATTTGTATCAGTGTTAGGATAATAAACTAAATGATTAGTATATTCCAAGTCTTTATCCTTTTTTAACTCCATGAAGTTCTTCATATAATCCAAAAACTCCTTTTTTTGATTTATTTCTATTTGTTTTTTTGTCCTTGAACGCCTTATTTTTGGACTTCTCCTTTGTCTAAGCATCTTTCCCCTGATTTGATACCTTGTTAAATATTTAGGTCTCTTCATTTCCAATAGAGTATTAATGAAAACTTTTTCAAACTCATGTTCATATAATTTGATTATTTCCTCCTCATTAAGTTCTTTATAGTATTTTTTCAATTTCAGAAGATCTTGTTTAATTTGAGTTTGGGAAATTTTATCCTCCCCCTTTATTGTTTTTCAATTTATCTTTTCCGCTGATTTCTGAATCGATTCCTCTCTTAATTATTTCTTTCATATTCTTTTTTATATCGTTGGGAAATTCTAAATTAATTTCTTTTTTATTTACGCTTCTCCTCATTATTTCCATATACCTAACAAATAGCAATCTCCATTCTTTGCATATTTCAAATAATAAATCAACTGATTTTTCAATATAATCTTTATCATTGATATTTCCCTTATATTCCTCAAGATTTTGCTTGATCTCAGATAAATAATTATTAATTTCATCAATTGATTTTTTTCTAGTTTTCTCCATTCCAGATGTTATGATATATCTATAATAATCAAAAACTCTAGAGAAATATTCCAGTAATATTTGAAGCATGAGTTCTCTAATAGTAAATCCATAATTTTTGAAGACTCTAAGTATTTCGTTTAAAGTGCCAGGAAAATTTAAGCCAATTATGAAATCTATATTATCTGAGGATATTTCAGAAATTAAAAAATCAATGAAATATTCAATTAAAATTTTAGAATACGAGATATCTTGTTTGTAAATCTCTTCTATTTCAGATTGTCTCTTTTCAAATATTGTATCCATCACCTCTGAATAGAAAGAAAGTATGTTCAAAGCTTTAGTTTCAAGAGATATCTTTCCTAACTTATTAATAATATTGTCCAACATACGATCAAGATCTTCAGGTGCAATAATATACTTACTATGTTGAATTATTATTTTTAGAATAGTTGAAATAAGAACAGATTCCTTATTATTTGCAATAATTGCAGTGGTATTCATGCGATTTGAAATAATATTGGCAAATCGAAGATCTCTTATTTCTAATGCCTTTTTATATGCATTTAAATCCGTTTTCAAGGCTTTTTCTGAATGTTTCTCCAAATTTGTCACCATATAGATCCAATGTTTACAATAAAAAAGATTTATTTAAAGATTTTTACTTAAATTTAGATGTTAATAAGTTTACTGTTGTATCTTTTATCGATATTTTGTTTTTTTCCTGAATGGGGATCTATAAAGAAATTCTTAAAGCTTTTAAGGATTCTCTATGACTAATATACAACCAACACTAATCATAAAAGTAAAAGATAAAAATGCAGCACAAAAATGAGCACCATGAAAATGAGCAAGATAAAAAAACACCGCACAAAAATTGTTACGCAAAAGCCAAAAGGCGGTAAAACCGAAGAAATACAATCTCGGTATTTCAAAATTATCACCCAAATCTTTGAATATTACCTTTTCCAAAAAATAGATTTTACTCGGTCAATTACGGTCGCACAATTTAAACAAAAACACGACCAATTTCAAAAACTCGAGGCATTCCAGCAATCATCAATTTTTT
>CAZEPC010000428.1:0-4224 GCA_964513765.1 uncultured archaeon | reverse complement strand
TGAAATAAAAAAGATTTTAAGGAAAAAAGAGTAAACTCATTTAGTGAAAATAAAAAAGAAAACAGAGTTATGATTTTTTTTAAATATCCTAAATATTCTAAATCCAATGGAAACAATGATAAATATGATATTCAACCTGAAATAAAATTCGGAAAGGTAAATGATCTAAACGAAATCAATCTTAAATCTTTACTAAGTTATATTGAAAAAGATGATTATTCCGAAGAGATAAAAGAAGATGAGACAAATGGAAATCAGAAAGATAAAAAAATAAAAAAAGAAGGAAATATGAAAGGTCTCCCCGATACACTTTATAAATTAATTTCTCAACTATTTAATAACTAATTGGTTTATTTTCTCTCATAAATTAAATTTTTTCTCAGCTTAGTAAAGAAATTCTTTCATTTAAATCAGACAAATTGAGTGAAATTTGAATTATTTTGTATTTAGAAAAATTCTAAAAAATTTCCTAAATAATTGCCACAGATTTTCCA
This sequence comes from uncultured archaeon, assembly GCA_964513765.1. Taxonomy (GTDB): domain Archaea; phylum Asgardarchaeota; class Lokiarchaeia; order Sigyniarchaeales; family Promethearchaeaceae; genus CAZEPC01. The sequence continues at coordinate 3,730 of CAZEPC010000428.1, read as the reverse complement.
AGCAAATATTTATAGGCTTGGAATTAATTGATTTATTCGATAAGTGTCGGATATATTCGGAGCGTCCTAACTAGAAATAAAAGAAAAATCCATAAAATCGGAATAAAATCACATATTTTTAGGATTTTTCATCGGATACCTTATAATAATCTCATACTTGCACCAAAATCATCAATATCTAAGGAGGAAATAAAAAAAATGCAAAAACAAATTCAAAAAATTAATGAGATTTCTTCCATGCAAAAATTTATTGCAAAAAGGAATCAAAATGTGGAATCTTTGTTGAAAGAACTCAAACTTGAAACGAAGTATTTTGCCGTTTTGGTGAATGGAGAGAAAGCTGATTTCACCACCGAATTAAAGGAAAAAGATGAAGTTATAATCCTTCCAAAAATTGCCGGTGGCCTCTAATTGTTTTTCTCTTAAAAATAAAAAATAATTCTCTTTTCTTTTTTCCTTTTTTAGTAAACGCTTTATTTTCAAAGTTGAAGTTGTCTTCCACCAAGAGTATAAGTTTTTCTGAGTATGGAGTGTTTGGATGAGAGATCTTTTTCTATTACACAATCTAAAAACAAATGTAATCTCTTTTTTGAAACTATATCAACAGCTATGAAAAAAAAACTTGTTCAAATGTTGGTCTAGTGTATAATGCCAAAAGTGAAAAATACACAAAAACACCTCAAAACTTAGATTTTTTTCTGAATTCTCATTGTGTATAAGCGAATAAGAATGCTATTTCGAAAAAAACCTCAATTATCTGAAATTCAAATGAAACCTTTCAAGAAAAGATTTGGCGACAAAAAAGTATTTGCACAATGTCTCATGCCGATCCGCGGGCCTGAAGGTTTTAGGAAACTAGATTATGATTTTGCCAACCAGATCGATCCTACAGAAATTATGGATAAGATCGAAGAAAATGGCTTTAACTCATTTGCATTAGTTGTAAAAGATACGGATGGTGCAACACTGGCGGATACCCCCCACAGCTGGAATCCCACAGGGAGGGATTTGTGTGGAGAATTTGCCGAATTATGTGAAGAGAGAGATATCTCCTATTTCCTCTCTGTAACTAATATGAATGATGCATATCGGGGATGGAAACACCCTGAAACAGTAAGCGTCCATATTAAAGGCGGTTCGGTCAAGGTTGAAGGATATGAAAAGGAAAGATATGAACCAGGAGATATAGGAACCCATTATGAGGGGGAGATGAGGGTTGATATCCCCGAAGGAACAACTTTCGAGGAGATGAAGGAAAAAATACCGTTCCTCACGGATAAAATCGATAAAACAAAAGGAGAAGCCCGATCAGCCAGAGGGCAAGGATATATACCAAAAACCTCCTTTCATTGCCCGCGCAGTAAGCATATTGATTATATGATCGACTTGATCCAGGAACTTACCAGAAAATACAAGGTAGATGGAGTTTTAGCAGATTATATTCGTTATCACCATGGATTTCGGGATTTCTGCGGATGTAAACGGTGTAGAACTGCCTTTGCGGAAAAATACCCCGATAAAGCAGATAAAATAATGAAAAGCAGCGAATGGTGGGATTTTCGGGAGAATAATATTGTGGAATATGGGAGAAAATTTAATGATGCCGTAAAGTCTGTGGATGAAGAAATCGTCACGGGATGGTTCAATTTACCAGGGCCCAGAATCTATTCCCGGAGATTCGTGGCCCAAAATTACGGCAAATTGTCTCAAACCATGGATGCCGTCATCCCGATGACCTATCCCTATCTTATGGGAACGGTGGATGATGGATGGAAATGGGGCAAATTAGGAGATATTTATCATTGGTATCAGCAGAGAAATATGGCAAAAAGGTTTAAGGAATATGGGGAAGAAACAACCGTGTATTGCGTTACTAATAGTGTTGAATGTAATGCCGAAGAAATGCTTAAATCTTGCATCGGATACGATTACGGCTTGGGAATTGCCCTCTTCAAATATTACGGGACATCCGAGGCGCAATGGTATGCAAGTAAATTATACTCGGAAAAACTTCTTAACCAAGATCTCGGGGATCCTGCACCCAGCGAGGAGCAAATTCAAAATATCTTGATTAAGGTTTATGAAAAATACCCACCGAAGGTTAAACCTAGATGGTATAAGAAATATCTCAAATCTCAATAACCATCTCAGCAAGCAACGGATTTAGATTTCCAAATATATAAATCCACTGCTATCTCTGAAATATCTGGAAAAGTTAATCCATCCGGGAAACCCATCCAGGAAACCCATCTGGGAAAGGCATTTTTTTTCTTTTTCTAAGGTCTTTGATAAACCGAAACAATTTTTATTTTTTTAAGGCGAAATTTTTTCTTTCTGTTGCGATATTATCATATTAGAGAAAGATAACAATGCCTTTTTGCGAAATATGTGGAAATGAGTGCCATAGGAGATTTAAAAGAAAGATTGAGGGTGCCATCATGAATGTATGCCCGAATTGTAAGAATATGGGTAAGCCACTCAAATCAGAGAGAAAGAAACGGATCCGAAGGCAATCAAAACGAAGATCAACGGGATCAAGCCCTTACGGTAGTCCTCAGAGGCGTAAAAGGCCCAGAAAAAGAAAGCCCTATAGAAAAAACAAGAAGATTTCCAATCTTAAGTTGAGGAAGGATTATCGAAAAAGATTGATTAATTACCGAAACAAAAAAGGGCTGTCAAGGGATGAGTTTGCAGATTCTCTCAAGATTGCACGAAGTTATTATCGAAGAATCGAAAAAGGAACTACCGCATTACCGATTAAATTGGCGCGGCGCCTTGAAAAAAACCTCAAGCTTAAGCTTGTGGAAAAAGAAGAGACCGTAGAAAAAGAGGACCTCAAAAAATACTTGAAACAAAATAAAAAAAGTGGAGGAAGTATGGTCTATTTCCGAAAGCGAGGAGAAGAACCCAAATACGATCAATAAAATAAGGGATTACCTGCATCAACCAATTTAAAATCTCTCGAAAATGAATAAAGCTAAAATTTTATTTATACATTTTTTCTTTCTTACCAATTAACAATCAATAATCTTCAAACAGAATTTGAGCCATACGACCTTAGTGTCCCTAAACAGCCCCTAAACATTATTTTTCACCAGCAGGAATATAAAAGAAAAAATAAAAGAATTAATATTAACCGACTAAACAATTGGACCTATTAAATAATTGGAGGAATTAAACTAATAATGATTAATTACGCCATTTTAATAAATATCAACAGCCCATTTGTGAATAATAATAATATACACGAAATGTACGGCTTAGCAGAGTCAGCGGGCTATGTAATTTTGGATGAAATAACCCAAAGAATGGGAAAGCCAGACCCACAATTTTTCATGGGTGCGGGAAAGGTTGCACAAGTCCAAAAGGCGTTATTCGAACATTTTAATCAAGGATTGAAAACTGAGCAAGCTAAAGTCCTTATGGAAGAATACGATGAGACCACCAAACGATTAATGATAAATTTAACAGATGATATTCAAAGAGCAGATCAAGTCACAGCAATTTTCAACAACACCCTAAGAACCGGGCAAAAAATTGAACTGAGCAAAAGATGGGCCATTGATGTATTAGATCGCAACGATATCATACTTGAAATTTTTGAAGAACACGCGAAAACCCGTCAGAGTAAATTACAGATAGAATTGGCCAGAATGAAATTGATGGCAGACATTGTAAAAACAGAATACGGGCGAAAAGTTCAAGAGAAACAAGGAAGGGACTTTAGCCG
>CAZEPC010000427.1:0-4228 GCA_964513765.1 uncultured archaeon | reverse complement strand
CATCTTTCAAAAGCGAAAAAGGAGCTGGATATGGAATTTTTTGTCTCCGGAGCAGTTTTTAACGAATGCCCGTTTATTGTTGGCTCTGATTTTCAAGAATTTTCCAGAGGTGTTGAAATAGAGCTGGTTAAAGATGATGAACTGGCGAAAGTGAAGCACGATTTAAAAAAGATGAGGGTAAGATTAATGGCACAAGATCCCGATCTCACCCTAGTTGCCCTTGCTCATAAATTACGAGAAGAAGATAAAAAAAATGATGTTTTTATCGTATCCGATGATTTCAAACTCTCCAGAAATATAGACAGCTTGGGTTATCGGATAAAATGCTTACCATTGCCTAGCTTTCTTCAAATATTGGGGAACAACTTGAAATCGTCCCAATCAAGATATTGGAAAACAATCCGAAAAAAGGTTTTAAAATTAAACTTGGATTATATGCTTTCCCGTCAAGAAATATATCCTCCTCAAGCCAAAATTGCGTGGTTCATAGAGAATGCGGTTGATGTAGCGGGAGAAGGTGTGCATTTACGGAAGAATCTGGATCCAAAGGCTCAAGAAGATGAAAAACTCTCGGAGGAACGGAAATTATTTGAGCTCTGCCAAGATTATATCCAAAACCGACCTCTTTCTAAACCAAAGAAGAAAAAAATACATCCATATCTTGATGTGCTCAAACCTATTCAGAAGGGGCGAAAAATTATTCAAAGTGCAAAGGACAGTCTTATGGAGAGTAAGTTTAAATCCTGTCTGAAATATCTCAGAAAAGGAAAAAATCTTCTCAATCAAACTCTTCAGATAAATGGTGCCGGATTAATGGAAGAAAAGGAGTATCAATTTGCGGAAAAGCTTTTGGCCTCCGAGATCTCTAAAATCTCATTTTTAAGGGCATTTGTTTTTATTCAAGCAAATAAGGTTTCCCGTGCTCTCGTTGATTTGGATGATACTGCTCTCTTCTCCACTATTTCACGAATTCCGGAAACTGTACTCACAATCAATTACATAAAAGCTCTAATTTACATATTTAATAGTTATTATAAGCGTTCGGTTAAACAATTTTCATTCATACAAGAGCTTGCCGACAGCTACGGTGATTTTTCCCTTAAATTAAAAGCCAGCATTGGGGAGTCAATCGTTCTTTTCTTAACCGATAAAAAGGGAGAAGCGGTAAAGAAGGTTGAAAAAATCGCAAATTCCATCACTAAAAAACAATATGGCACCTTGATGCTCTCCATGATTGATACAGGGGACTATTTTCTCGCAATGGGATTTCCTGAAATTGCCACCAATCTCTATATGAAATCCTTAGAATTGGCAATAGATGGAGAAAAAGAATGGAAAGCAGATTTTATTTTGAATAAGATGAAAAATAGTTTTATGGCGAGTGCCTTAGTGGGCACCGAAAATCGACCAATTCACCAAGTTGCCGTACTTATTGATAAATGGCATCAATTGGAAAATATAAATAAATATAATGATTTGATGAATGATTTTACTTCCTTCACGAATAAACTCTATGAACCCTTTGAATTTTTCACTGATGAGGATAAGGAGTTCACCACTTACTATGATTTACCCGATGAGATGAAATACGAATGGAAATGCGTGAAAATTTACGAGGATGAAGGCATAGATTCCACACTTCTGGTGGGATTTAAAGAAGAAATCGGGTTAATCGGCTTCGATGTGGTTTCAGATCAAATTTTTGAATCCGTTCCAGAAAACTATACCCTTGAATTAAAAAAATCTGCAAAGGTCAAAATTATTCCTCCGGATCCAAATCGACTTGATCATATTTTATGTAGGGCAATCATTAAAATAGGGGATGAAAAAAGAGACCTGGAGATATCCAGGAAAATCCCCGTTTTCTTTAAGCAACTTAAAATCTAAACAAAATAAGAAGTAAGAAAAAAACATCCATAATTTCTTGTTCTTCTTGAAAAAATTTTGGTATCTTGTGTATTAATTACAATCTCGTGTCTTTTTTTCTATTATCTTTAGAACGAATATTGATTTTGTGCGAATGGATTGCGCATGAAATACAATACCATCTTGAAACTGTTTTATTGGGTAAAATTGCTCCCATATCTCGTAATTCACTCTCAATTTGCCGGTCAACTAAATTAACTCTTCGAGTGATTCTTTTTGCCTTTCCTCTTGGCACGATACTGCCACATTTTGCACATTGTACTCGGCTGTCTCGACCGCTGCTTGATCCAGTTCTTCCACCTGATCTACGCTTTTTTGCCATATAAATCATTCATTACTAATAACTTTGATATAATGTATTATGTATTTAAAATCCCATATTCCTTTTATTTTTTAGGTTTTTTGTTATCGGTTTGTTTTTTGGGGTTCTCCATTTGCTCAGAGCCTTGATTCTGATTTTTATCTTTTTCCTTTTTTTTCTTCAATTCTTGCCTTAGCTTTTGCTTTTCTTCTTCTGAAACTTTTCCATTTAACCATTTATATGTCCATGAGACCCGGGCAAACAATGTTTGCGCACATAAAAGAATATAAAAAATGTAAAAAGTAGGAAAAACCCAATCTGTATTACGTGTAGGATAATATTGTTCTTCAATAGCATATACACACCATGCTAAAGAATATCCTCCCAAGAGAATAAAAACTCTTTCTGCTCTTTCCATGAACCCTACCCCTTTCATTATTACTCCCTCGATCTCTGCTCGAGACCTGGCATATGATATGAGAAGGATAACCGAAAGAGCGATGAATGCAATAAGGCTATTAACCCGTTTGTCCCACGGCCAAATCATTTGGCTGAAAAGGATCCCCACTACCACCACTGCATCCGATAACCTATCCAAGGTGGAGTCGAAAAATCCTCCAAATTTACTCTCTAGCCCGGTTTCACGAGCCACCGATCCATCAAGTGCATCTACATATGCACCTAAAAAGAATAACCACCCTGGTACGCATGCCCACCACCACCAGAATCCTTCGGAAATTTTGGTGTAATTATAAAAGAATACTTCTGGTAAGGATAGTGTGACTGCTGCGGCACTTGATAAGAGAAATCCCATAATGCTAATTTGATTCGGGGTGATATTATGTTTAACACAAAAATTAACTGGCTTATTAATAAACTTGGGAAGTAAATATCGAAATTTGTTTAAGACCATGAAATGTACTCCATTGTATCTCGTGAAATGTAACTAAGAAAAAGAAGGGAAAAATATAACCATTATTGTTTTGGAAAAATCCAAAAATCCTCCTCTGAGAAAAGATGATAAAATAATAAATAGATAAATAAATAAGTTAAAAATAACACACATGATCTTGTGTGCATTCATTAACTTTTGTTATTCACAGTTTGGAAATTCCAAATGCTCCTACAAATTCTCTCAATGCATGCACTTCATTCATTGAAGAGTGAATAATGTGATCATGGGGGTTAACGCAATACCTGTTCCGGAAAAGGGTTGCTGTCTCACCTCTCATTGTATGCGCAAGGCAAACCTCCAGGTGGGGCCTCATAAACCGGATTATGGTCATTGCCGCTCCAGTTATTGCCAATCTTCTGCATGATATCTCATTGGGACTTCCCTCAAATCATCCTCGACTTGATTGGCTAATATACTTTCATTGCTTTCCCATAGAACTAAAATCCCCCCATACATATAAAATTCGCCTAAATAATTAACGAAAGCATGAAAAAGAGGGATTAATGAGATTAATTGTTGAAACTTTATTTAAAATTCTCTGGGTCGAAATTACTGGCTTCTGAGGAAAAAATGTTTTTTAAATCGTCTGGTTGAACAGCTTCCTCGATTATACACAAGGCTGGAAGAAGTGCCTCAATTTGATTTCCATGTTCGCATAAAATTTCGTAGATTTTTTGAATCTCTAAATTCATTTCGGATAAAAATATGATTAAGATCATGTTCTTAAATTTCTTCCCAATCATAATCCCATTAGAGAACATAACATAATTGAAATCAACCTCTCCATGATTTATGGCATAACCAAGTTCGGAAACTGTTTCAAAAGCAGCAGCAACAAGTCCGGCAATATGACTTGATAATTCAAAATCGAAATATCCTGATTGGGAATATGCTGAAATGGGTAGTCCATCCGAATCAATAGCAAATACATGGGTAGCGTTAGCACGATTACAGATATCCTCTAAGATCATATTTAATGCTTTTGAATCTTCCTCTATCAATCTTTATTTCTCTCCTCTGTTTTGTTTGTTTTTTTGAAAGGCTTG
>CAZEPC010000426.1:0-4248 GCA_964513765.1 uncultured archaeon | reverse complement strand
GTTTAAGCCCTCTGAACTTATGCTATCTCTTTACTATAATGGTGAAATAGTATTAAAAGTATTTTGTGCATCCAAAGATGCCTTAAATTGTAAAATTAAGAGAAAAGAAAAAAATAAAAACTATTATATAGGACTTAATTCCATTTGGCTAGACTATCACCTGGCGTTTTGTTAGGATTTTTTTTATGCCATATAACAAGGCCAATCTTCACCACTAAAGCCACGGCCAAGCTAGCCAACCAAAGTATCAAGGGGATTCTAATGATTTCATTAATTTTTGCCCATCCCCGGAAGTTGTAAACCGCAATTACCAAACAAAAGTATGAGATTATGGCAAACCAACGGGAATATTTTGGGATATTAATTCCATATAAATATGTAAATACAACCATGGCCATAAAACCAAAGAAAAACATAGGCCATAAATCATTTCCATTTTGGATTGCCACAAGAGTTCCGTGAATTGCGACAAAGCCCTCTAAAAAAGCCGTCCAGTACCTATTCAAATGTACTTTGGTATACATCAGACTTCCTTGCAATAAGAGAGCCAATAAATAAAAGAAACCCGAAAGCTGTCCCATGGTTCCCACGGTAGGATGAAACCAAAATGTATATGTAAAGGCCCATAGGAAAATATATCCATGGTATTCTTTGAGTATTGTTCTCATTTCCTTGGCAAAAGGCTCTGGATATGGTACGGACTTACCCGCAATTAAACCGCGCCTTTTATTTTCCATTGTTAGCATCATTACAAGCATGATGATTACTGAGCCTTGAGATGTCCAAATTGGAACATCTTGTGCCAAACCATCGTACCAAATATGGGATTGCACTATATGTAGAATTCCAAATACCACATTTACGACTAAGGAGAAATAATTCCATTTTTTCAATTTTGTGCCCCAAACTGGATTACTATGTCGGGCTTTATAGAAAGCGTACCAAACTAACAATTGATGAATCACATAGAATGTCCATACAATTATCATTGTAATTGTTTCTCTGTCTGGTAGTTTCCAAAAATACCATGTGGATCCTTGATCTGGTAATAAAGTTGTCTCATTTAAGAGAGGATCCAGAAGAAATATAATGGTTGTATATATCGCTGCAAAGGACAATCCAATCCATAAAAACTTCACATCTTCTCGTTTTTCTTTCTTAGAATTTATATCGTTTATAGTCGCTTTTTCAGATCTTTCTGACGTCATTGTCTTCTCTTTGAAGAAATAATTGATTTTATTAAAAAAAATTTATTTTTACATTAATGCATCTCCTTTTTACGAAACTTTTATTTATGAAAAAATAAAAAAACCTCCTCGTTAGAGATGACGTTCTGATTTATTAATATTCATATACAAATTCTATCATATCCCTCTTATGTCAAATCAAAGGATTTAGTGATGTAAATTTATACTCACAAACTTTTTTGATTTGAATAACAATCTTTTTTGAAAGATAATTATGTAAATTTAAGATCTATATATAAAGAGGATAGGAACGATTTTTTCCTTTTGTGACAGAATCGTCATGTATTTAGCTTTTTACAATTAAAAATAAATCAAAGATCAAAAAGATCCAAAAAAGAAGAATCAAAAAAAGAAGAATCCGACCACAATCTTAGTTAAATTATTGTGGCATGGGGTATTTCTTAATCAATTCATCATAATCAACAATCTCACCTGTATCCGCAGCAATTTGAGCCCCCATTACCATGATTGAGGACCAATATGCACTCTCAATGCCGGCTTTTGATTCTCTTCCTTCTTCAATGGCATCCAAAAATCTAATCATTTGAATCTCATCGCCACCACCATGTCCTCCTGTAGCTTCAGGGGAACATTCTAAAAGGAAGGACTCCTTTTCGACTGGTGCAAATCTTGGGTCTACCCTTAAAATTTGTTCGGAAAGTTTCCCTGAAATCTCCGCTTTACTTCCTACGATTTTCCAATGTCTATCAGATTGCGTACGACTGTTGAAAAAGGTCATTCCCATGGATAAATTGATTCCATTTTTAAATTCCACAATTATTTGAGCATTATCGGCAACATCATGATCACTGTTATATACACATTCATCAGAATAGGTTCTTCCGCTCAGTTTCTTGGTATAATAGGGACAATGATTGTCACATTCCGAACAATATTTGGCATCCGAATCCCAATTACTGGGCTTAAATTCATTAATGCTAGTGAAAGCTGAGACCCGTTTTGCAGGACCAAAGAGCCAGTAAAAGAGGTCAAAATCATGGCAGATTTTTTGCACCATAATTCCTCCCGTGTTTGATTTTTTCCGCCACCATCCCCGATTGAAATGATATGCGCCAAAATATTCTTCTAATGCTTGGACGAACATCGGTCGCCCAATCTTCTTCTCCTCCAAAATTTGTTTCATCTTGATAAAGAAGGGACTGTATCGGAGCACATATCCGATCTCCAGCGTTGTACCTGCTTCCTTTGCTGCCTTAAGGATGTCTATCATCTGCTCTAAATTGACACCAACTGGCTTCTCCAAAAAGAGATGTTTGCCCGCATGTAATGCATCGATGGCCATCATGTGGTGGAGATAATCTGGCGTGGAAACGATGACTGCATCTACTTCGGGATCCCGAAGAAGTGCTTGGTAGTCTGTGTAATGTTTCGTTCCGTGCCCTAATCCGCTTTTTACCCTTTTTTCATACGATTCAATCGCACTGGGTCTTATATCACAAAGCGCAACAATATCTCCCCTTTGTTTTTCATCATTCATCAAAGTTCTAACCAAAGACCCGGATCGCGATCCGGTACCGATTACACCAAAACCAATCTTCTTCATGGAAATTTGGCCTCCTCTATGGTTTTAAGGGGTAATGCTTTTATTTGGATTCTCTTGTCCAAAAATTCTTCGAAAAGTTCTTCAATAGGAACATCAAAAGCAACTTTACTTTCCTTGCTAAATTTCATTTTAAGGCAAATTTCGCCTTCTTCGTTTTTCGTTAGTAATCCTTTAGCTTTCATTAGGATTAATAAATTTATTTTACATAAAAATCTTTTAATGATTATTGTGGGCTCTTCAAAAATGACAAATATCAAAAACATTCCAATTTACGGTCAATTTCACAATGGGTGCGGTTTGGCATCTCTCCTCATGCTTGTAAATCCCGAAGAAAAAACCGAGGTAAAGATTTTTTTGGATCAAATGTGGGAGGCTTTGGATCCGGTTTTTGGAGATTACGCGTATAAGGGTTCCGAATACCAATGGGCAATCGTTTTGCAATATTTGTTTTTGAAATTGGCGGGTTATTCGGATGATGAAGAGAAGCAAGAATTATATCAAATGTTAAATGAAAGGATGAATTGGGCATTTGAGGATGTCAGATTTTTGAATAAAAACGAGCAGCAAGATCAGAAACAAAAACTTATGGAACAGGGTAAAACCAACGAGGCCCACACTTATATCCATTATCTCGAAGAAAATGATTATATTACCCCCCTTATTATTATGAAAAACTTGCATATTATGAAGACCGATATGCAATTGAGGCTTTTGGCCGAGATATTCAATTATCAATTTTTGTATCAGCAATTTGATGATATTACCGGCGGAATCTCCTTCTCGAAAAAGGAAATCCGGAAGAAAAAAATTAAAAAAAAGACCACCAAAGAAAAATGGCTCACATTGGAAAAATATGCTAATGATCCAGATTGTATTATCCTATACGGAAAAGCCCACCATTGGCTGGCAGTTAGAGGTATTTATAGACTATTTCAGCTGGAAGAGCAAAAATGTACAAAAGAGGAAGATGAAGAAACAGGTGAGGCACAAAATTCAAAAAAGGAATTTAAAAAGGACCAAGGAAGAGAATCTACCTCGGAAACTGATCAAACAACCAAAAAAGAAGAAAAGGCCAAAGGAGATACAGACTCAGACTCAGACCGAAATCTTGACGAAAAAACAAAAAAGGACCCCAATAAGAAATATACGGTGCATAAGTGGCAAACTAAGCAAATGATTATCGATTTGAATGATCCTGCTCAAAAAAGGCGGATTAAGATTAATTATAGGGCGGTCGCGGTTCATGATCGGTTTCTTATTTTTAAGAAGCGTGATCTTGAAACCTACGATTTCTTTGCTCCCATTTTAAAGATTGTAGAAAATGATGTGGTCATCGAAAGTGAGATATGGGATCAATATCTTATTAAAAGAAATAAGATAGAATCCAAGATAAATGCAGAGAGAAGAACACAATCAAAGAAAAAAAAAAAAAAAGAA
>CAZEPC010000425.1:0-4272 GCA_964513765.1 uncultured archaeon | reverse complement strand
ATTGTTTTCCACGGAGACCATCGGCAATGATGACGGGCGCATCTGTAACCGGAAAACAAAATCCATGTTTCATTGCGGTGAGATGGTGAAGTACCGCATTTTTTCTTTTTCCGATATAAAGTGTTGTTGAATCAGTTAAGAATGGATTTCCTCCATTTTCCTTAATTTTATCAATGATTGCTCTGGCATTCCAGGGAGCTACGAAAGTTGTATTTCCCTCCTCCCCAAAATGCATCTTAACTGCAGTAAGATCTTCTTTATCAATAACTTCTCCCAAATTTGCTGCATTAAAAAGATTTTGTAATTTATGCAGCATATTATCTTCCTTGTCCTCCATCCGGAGGTCAGTGAAATATACTTTTGATTTCATGCTTATTCACTTTATACTTAAAGAACCAAAAGATAAAAGCCTTTTTTCCTTCTTTAATAAAGGAGTGTTTAGAGATAAAAAACCAAGATATCGAGGAATTATTCACACAGACTTCGGATTTATAAGTTGAATATGCGCTTTGGATTATTATAAAGGACATTTTCGGCCAAATCAATGGCATCCATCTCCATAATATGTCCTCTCTCATATAAATCTTCCAGAGACCGAATAAGAACATCTTTGGCGATTTGAAGGGCTCCATAGGATCCTTCAATAACCCTCGAATCTCCTCCATAAAGACATGTTCTGAGCGAGGGTTGATGGTATTTTCGTTCTGCCACCATATCTCCCACCTCAAAAATCTCAGTTAGGGTTCTCTGGGCAGCTATGGGGGATATTGCGGGTAACCAACACAAGTCGGCGGAAATATTGTAAATTTGGTGCAGCATCCCAGGTAAATTATCATAGGGGTAATTTCCGTGGAATAAATCGAAATGAATATCGGGAAACTTTATCATGAGATGACTTAGATTTAGGGCATTTGAGCCGCCGTCATATATCCTGGCCAGACCAGTATGGATTTGAAAGGGAACATTCCATTCAAATGCTGCCCATTCCAAAATGTGATGAAACATATATGTTCCGAACTCCCATGCTTGTTCTTCGTGCCTAGGATATGTATTAAACATGTTCTCATATTTTTCTTCATTATCATCGGGTTCGGGAAACCAAAGGGGTCGATTATAGGCCATTTGGGTTTTGTAGCAAATGTAATTTCCAGAATCTCGAAAATAGGCTAAAAGCTTATCTGTAACTTCACAATAATCCTCTAAAGTCTGAATATCGCTATAATTCATACCAAGCTTTTCTTTTGCAAACCAATACACCGCCTTTCCTGATTTTGATGAATCGGAAGGAACTTTCATACCCTCAAGAATTGATGGGATTCCCGCAGCACCTTTAAATCTGGGTTGGGGCAATCTTAGATGTTCATCTATTCCGATATTGTTGATTGCATATTCCACATTCATCTTATCCATTACTTCTGTAATATGATGGTGAGTATTATGCTCTAAATCATCCCGATAGGCATGATTTACCTTTTCGTTTACTTCTTTTACGAAATTCGGATTGATAGTCGGCTCAATATCATAAAGGTCTTCGAGGGCAATAAGCCACGCTCGAAGATACCCGGTACCCCGAAACCTCAATAATTCTCTGGCCCATTTCTTATAGTCGCCGTTTTTACTCATCCCTTTTATATAACTGGATTGAAAAAGTCCGGGGATAGGAATGGGCTTTTCCTCATTGAGGTTAATTTTGTGATCTTCTTTTAGGATGGGCATGGAAGAAATATGTTCGTGAGTATCTATCACCTTGATTTCTTCTAATTCTTGCCATAACCTACGATAAAACCGAGATTGTTTTTCTCGTAATTTTCCAAAATACCCCATAAATTAGCTATTGGGTGTTAAAAGTAAAAATGATTTTGCCTTAGCCAGATGAAAAACTAAAAAATGATGATTGATATGCTAAAAAATCTCTCTTCTCGTTAATTTAAGAGTATTTTTGCTTAATGATTTCGCTGGTATCAATGAGGCTTTCCACATTTTTTCCATTGGGGATCTCAAGTGCTCCCAGGGTTGAGTCCAATATCTGTAAAAACTTTTCTAATTTTTCTTTTGGAATACGACACCCGCATGCGTTAGGATGCCCTCCCCCGGACCCCCCCATCTTCTTAGCAATCTTTGGAACAAAATCAAGAAGATTAACTAAATTCCTCCCTCTAATTGTAAGATCATATATATCTTTTCGGGAATGATGATCTATCACAGTGATTCCGATAGTTTTTTCCGAATCTCCCATAATCCAATGGGCTGCCTTGGATCGGGAAGCTTCGGGATTTTTAATCCACGCGATATGCTTTAATGTTTTATAATGTTTTAGCACCTCGATTTGAGTGTATTTATCGGCCCGGGTCACCTTGAGGCTCTTGTTAACCAAATATGGCACCTCACACGGATATTGTCCCCCACTCATTTGGTATAAGAGCTTTCGCATCTTATCATAATTATGCCTATAATCTTTCAATCCTTGTGCCAATATTCCCGCATCCAGAAATAAAGTTCTTCTTTCATATTGATACATCAATTCTTCCATAAGCGGCGTATCATCCAAATAATCATTAATAGCACCAATCAAGGCGATCCTGCTGGCGTTCTTTGGAAGTTTATGATAATAAAATCGATAAACTAACTCAGTAGCACTCACCGATGTATCGTGGATAAACACAACCCCTGGCGGTAATTCTCCTTGAATGGGATGGTGATCAAAATAGGTTATGCTATATCCCTTGCTGATTATTTTCTCTAATCGTCTAAGTAATTTTCGGTATGCCCGTTGATCAACCGCGATGTCGCAAATAATCAGATCATCATCATTAAATTGCTTAAGATCATGAACCAAGCCCATGGGATGGGAAAAATAAACTTTCGCATCTTGATACATAGGGACCATCCTCACCAGAGAGCCAGCACATATTCCGTCGCCAACGCCATGCGTTAAAATTGTCGTCATTGTTTTTTCATCTGAGGCAGATTATGAGAAAATATGTGTAGAAAATAAAAAAATAATATATTTACAAATTTTAAGAAAAGATTGGTGCTGCTGGTCTTGAATCTTGGCCTTTCTTCAGGAATTTTCGATATGCTGCAATAAAATCGGAATGTATGACCTCTTTTCGATTGGAACGGATGGCAACCATACCTGCTTCGGTACAAATTGATTCAATATCCGCACCGCTTAGGTTATCCCATTTTCTTCCGAGCCGACCGAGTTTGACATCATCAGCTAAAGGCATATTTCGTGTATGGATTTTGAAAATCTCAATTCTTCCTTCCTCACTTGGTAATCCAACTTTCACAATTCTATCAAACCTACCGGGTCGTAAAATGGCTGGATCTAATATATCCGGTCTATTTGTTGCCGCAACCACTTTCACATCGCCAAGTGCATCAAATCCATCCATCTCTGCCAGCAATTGCATTAATGTTCTTTGAACTTCTCGATCAGAAACTTGAGAATCCTGTGTTCTTTTGGATGCTACTGCATCTATTTCATCGATAAATAAGATTGAAGGTGATCGTTCTCTTGCCAAATCAAAGAGCTCCCGAACTAATCGTGCTCCTTCCCCGATATATTTTCTGATAAGTTCGGATCCTACTAAACGGATAAATACTGCATTTGTTGCATTAGCAACCGCTCTTGCAAGGAGTGTTTTACCGGTACCGGGTGGCCCTTGTAGAAGAACTCCATTTGGAGGTTTTATTCCCACCGTTTTGAAAACATCGGGGTTCGTCAAGGGTAATTCGACTACTTCTCTAAGAGTTTGGATAACTTCATCTAAACCACCGATATCGCTATAAGTTTCTCCAGGTTTGTTATCTAATTCCATTCCCGCAATGAAAGAATCAACGCTTGAGGGTAATCTTTTAACAACTTTGAGTGTGGATTGATCTACTCCAACAGTCTCCCCAGGTTCAATATCTGGAAATGGACATGCAACCATAAAGTCATTCCCAGATGGAGTGTGGATGACTATGAATCCTTCTTCTAAAATGCGTGAGACTGTGGCCAATAATAGGGGTGGACGCGCCATTTTATCAACACGTCTCTTCATTCTGTCTAACTCGTATTCAAGCCTTTCCCTTTCCTTCATAACTCGGCTTAATTCACGCTGTAAATTTTTAATTTCTTTGTCCTTATCACTCATTTCCTCTATTTAATAAAGGAGGTGAGTCGTAAAAAATTTTCCTTTTAAAAATGATTTTTAGGATCCCCAAAAAAACCCCTCTTTTTTCCAAAATTTAATTTATTTATAAAAAATAGAAAAAACAATAAAA
>CAZEPC010000424.1:0-4299 GCA_964513765.1 uncultured archaeon | reverse complement strand
TAATAAACTTTCAAATTGCGGCCAATCCGTAGGGATCATCATGAAATCAACATCCTCTATGCATTCTTCCTCATTTTTACAATAGTTAATGTCCGTAATGCGGTTTTTCTCAAACCATTCTCTGGCTTGTGGGATCCCTTGAGGGCAAAATGCGTTTATTTCGCAATCCTTGCTCTTTAAGTACGAAATAATTTTAAGGGCTGGTGATTTCCTCACATCATCGGTAAATGGTTTAAATGAAAGCCCCAAGATGCCGACTTTCTTGCCATAAATTTCACCTGTGATATTTTTTGCTAAATCGATCAGCTTGAGATATTGAACCTTATTTACACTTACTACTTCTTCGAGTATTCTGAAAGCGCTATGTGAAACGATTCCCTCATGGATAATGGCATTAACATCCTTTGGAAAACAACTTCCCCCGTATCCCGGGCCGTTTCGTAAGAACATCGGGGAAATCCGTTTATCTTCTCCAATCGTATTCAGGACTTCTTGAGCATCAATACCTTTTTGATCACAATAATTTGCCCATTCGTTCGCAAAGGTGATTTTCATTGCCAAAAATGAGTTCTTTGCATATTTTATTGCTTCCGCCGCAGAAATTCCCACAAAAGTGAACTTTTCCTCCTTAACCCAATTATAGACAGAGTGAACTATTTCTCTGGTCTTTTCATCGCCTTTTTGAGTTCCAATAACCACACTATCTGGCTTAATGGCATCTTTAAGGGCGACTCCCTCTCGTAGAAATTCGGGATTCATAGAGATTCCAAAATCAACCCCTACTTTCTTTCCGGAATGATTCTCCAATAGAGGTAGGACCGCTGAAAGGGTAGTTCCGGGGACAACCGTGGATTTAACCACTACCACATGATAATTATCTTTTTTCCGTAGGGCTTTCCCAATTCCCGCGGCAACTTCTCTAATGTATGATAAATCGATCATTCCTCCCTTATCGGGTGTTCCCACGCATATAAATGAAACTTCTGTCTCTAGGATCGATTGTTCCAAGTCGAGCGTAGCATGAAGGTTTTTCTTTTCCAAAACTAGGTCTTCAATGAGCTCATCTAATCCTTTTTCATAAATGGTTGGTTTTCCATCATTGATTGTATTTACTTTTTCGGGTATTACATCTACCAGCGTTACATCGTGTCCAAATTTAGCGGATGCTGCAGCGTTAACTTGCCCAACATAACCGCTTCCAACATATGATATTTTCATTACTTCGGCCTCTCATATTCAAAATGCTTTTTTCAATAAGCTTAATTATGGAGCAGAAATTAAATTATTTGTTTGTTTATGAAAATCGCCCTTTCTAGATTTAAATGGAAACCATCTCCATGGATGAAACCGGAAAATATTTTATCAATTTGGGTTTATTGCTATGATGGAAATTTAGAATTCGAATTTGAGATTGATTCGGATGTAGAAATTAACAAAGATTCCCATTCGGAGCATTCAAAAAATAAATCTAAACCTAATTTTGTCCAAATAACCGATCCAGAGATCATTCATCTTTTAGAAAAGAAGATGGATGATTTTGATGTATGTGGTGCTAAATCTGGAGGAATTATTGTGGGTGAGGTTGACATCCCCATTGGAAAAAAGAACAAAACACTTATAGTCCTTTCAACCCTCAAAGATTGGAAAATATGGTTGGAAACCAGACAATTTATGGACTAATCAATCAAAAATTAATAAAGAATATGGAAAACCTCTATTTTATTTTCACTAATCAACATTTATGGAGATCATCAAGATAATGACCCAATTTCAGTTTTGGAAAAAAGAAATAAGCAGAAATATAAAAATCTCTTTCGATCAAACAATCGGTCGGTTAGATGATTGTTTTTTCAATTTGGGATACGATGAAATTCTTTCTACCGCTGAACCATTCGCAAAAGCATCCTTGCGTTTATTGAAAGATCTCGTTCCCGATTTTAAATATATTCGGATCCATAATATTTTCACCGGTCCTCAAGGGGATAGAAAGGGTAAAATTAATGCGGGATGTCACCCCGTTACCAGAGATTCTGAAGGTAATTTGGTTTTCAATTGGAAAAAAATTGACGAGGTATATGATGTCATTGTAAATCTCGGTTATGTCCCTTATATTGAATTTGGATTTATCCCTAATGTCCTTTCTTCTGCGCAAAATGAAACAAATATATTGGGGAACCCAAAACCAATGGAGCGCTATCCCCCTAAAGATTATAATGAATGGCGCATTCTCATCTCATCTCTTATCGGACATTTTATTGATCGGTACGGGGAAAAAGAAATTAAAAAACGCTGGTGTTTCGAGCTTTGGAATGAGCCCAATTCGAGGACTTTTTGGAGAGGTTCTAAGGATGAATTCTTTCGACTCTATGATTACACTGTCGCGGGGATGTTCGATGCTATTCCGGACGGTAATTTTAAAATCGGTGCTCCCGCCCTCAGCTCAACTTCTTATAAGTTTATGAGAAAATTTATTGAACATTGTCTGTGGGAGGAAAATTATGTTTCAGGAGAAATTGGAACAAAGCTGGACTTTCTTTCCTTCCATGTGAAGGGTGGGTGGGGGTGGCAAACTCCCAGTATGAAAAGTATGGTGCGATTAATTCTTTCCTACCAAGCTGTGATTGATTATTATAAAAAAAACGAAAATGAGAAAATCTCCGAAAAAACGCCCTCGCTTTTACCTGAAGACATAGAAATCCATATAACCGAGCTCGATCCCTTAGTGGGTTGTGATTTAGGGGTAGAGGATAATTCCAAATTCCAATTTAGAAATGACGAATATTATAGTTCTTTCATTGGTTATACGGGAATGTTGATGTTCTGGATGAAGTATAAATATGGGTTAAATATAACCGAGGTTTTCTCAGACAACATTCATTTTGCAGATGAAGCAGGGAAAATCTTTAAAGGCACCAGAAACCTTACCACCGCCTCATTTAATTCCTCGAAAAGAGATGATGCATTGAAAACTACCCATGCATTTGCTAAACCAGTAGTGAAAGCATACCAGATGTTGGGGCTCCTTCATGATGAAGTAATCGATATTCGTTTTAGAAGTTTGAAAAAGCATCGAGTCTATTTTCCAGTTTCCATCCTGGCTACCAAAAAGGATAAGAACATCCGGCTGTTAATCACTCACTTCCAAGGAAAGTTTGATTCTGATAAGTCTGCTGAAATAAATTTGGATTTTAATTTCCTCGATACAATTAAAAAAGCCGAAATTGACTATTTTAGGGTGGATAACAAGCATAATAATACATTTGCACTTTGGTCAAAGATGGGCTGTCCAAAAAAATTAGATAAACACCAAATGGATGAGGTAAAATCATTGGAAAGCAATCTTGTGAAAACTAATTCAACTATAAAGGAAGTAGATCAGCAATGCTTCAAGATTTCTTTCTCTCTAAAGGCCAGGGACTTGCTGCTCATAGAGATTAATTTAATAACCTAATAAAGCATATTAATATTGTTAATGTATTAGGTTTAAAAAAAAAATGTCGGATATTAATACCTCTAAATTATTCGCTAAATGGAAGACCTTGTGGGGAATTGCCCAAGCTGGTCCGATTATACGCCGTTATTTTGTTATGAACTTTTTCGATGGAGTTTTAACTGCTTTAGGGATTGTTCTTGGATTTTTTACTACTAATATAGGTGTTGGTAAAGAAACACTGGTGAATACCGCTCTTTTTACTGCTATAGCCATTGGGATTTCTGGTTTGACGGGCTCTCATTTAGCAGAATCAACGGAGAGAAAGCTAAATGTTATTGAAATGAGAAAAGTTTTGGGATTGGCAGATATGGATGGGAATGAAAGCTTTAGTAGAAAACCAAAATATTCCGAAAAAGATATTCAAAAAGCGTTGGGGAAATTTCAGCTTGCTCCATATGGAACAACCAAAGATGGCCCTAAAAGTGCGAATGCTATAAGATCATTGCGTCTGGGAAGGGATGAAGAATTATCTGATTTTTTGTATTATAAAAAGCCCAAAAAGAAGGATATGGAATCCAGTAAAAGAAAAAACGTAAAGGTGGCAAAAGATGCTGCTGTTTCTAAATCTCGGATAATGAAGGCAGTAAAAAGTTTGGCAATCGCCCGCGGGGAAAAAACAGAATCTATAGAGAAAAAAGTGAGAGCGAAAACCGCAAAAAAGAAAAAAGGGACAGAGAAAAAACCTAAAAAGAAAGGATTTTTTCAAAGAAAAAAAGAGAAGAAAGATTTGCCAATATTCGAGGAAGCACAGGAATTTGCATCGAAGGTAGCCGCTTTAATTGATGGATTTTCTCCATTTTTTGGGG
>CAZEPC010000423.1:0-4321 GCA_964513765.1 uncultured archaeon | reverse complement strand
TATAAAAAAGCGGAAAATGCACTTCCCGATGATGAAGGAATTAAGCAGAAGCTATAAGACATAAAGCAGAAATACCAAGAAGCAAAAAAGAATATCGAAAACTAACTTTTTAATATGATTGGTGGTCTAAATATAAGATTGTCCAATTGTGAGCCATTTAGATATAAAATAATGTTCTAACACTCTTTTTTACTATATATTGAGATCTCTTCATTTATTAAGATCAGTTCATTTTTATCTTTTTATTTAGATCTCTTCAATCGGGATGTCGATTACCGAAACATCCTTGATCTTGCCAATCTTATCAAATTCATTCATAACCTTTTCGGTAGTTATCTTTTCCTCGAATTCACTAACATCAATATAGGTTTCATAATAGCAATTCTCACCGGAAAAGCATAAACCCGTGGTATGAATGGTGTGATCACCCAAATCAAGTTTTTGTAATATATCGGAAATCCCTTTGATAAGATCAGGTGAGAATTCCTCCAGATGGATGAGAATTTTTTGAATTTCATTGCTTTTAATGGGATAGATTGATAATTTTAAGATATCCTCCCCTGGGATATAAATCCATAAATAAAAATCTCCATCCTTTTTCAGCCTTCCCTTAACTGATCCTGGGATTACGGCGGTTTCCATATAATTTTCCTTTGAAATTAATTTAGCATAAGATATTTGTGTCTTTTCTTGGTCATCCGGTACATCTACCATATTATTCCAACCTTTTTTCTAATTCCTATTACTACGATGTCTTGTTTTCCTAAAAAAATGTTTCTATCTTTAGTAATTATTATCATTGAATTGTTTTTTCACTTTTAAATACTTTTAGATTTATTGGAACTCTTTTCAAAGGGATAAATTTCTCAAAAATTTTACTACTTTAATTGTAATCAACAATAAGAGTGAAAATTTTTAAATGTAAATTTAGATTATTAAACAAAGAATTTTCTAAAAAAATGTATTATTTTAGAAATCTTAATCGGTTTTCAAAATCTCAAGCTTTAAAATTTTGGTTAAGAACCATTTTTTATTAATTTGAAAGGTTAGGAAAATTTATCTATGAAATTAATACAGAAGATTTTGAAAATATCGAATTTAAAGAAAGAAAATATTAGGAAATGATAATAATGATAAAAAAGAAATATGGAATATTTGCCTTTTTCTTGATGGTTGGCAGTCTTTTTTTCTCTTCTCCTTTGGGAGTAAGTGCTGCAACTCAATTAAAGGTAAATAGCGAATTGGAATGGTCCTCCGACCCGGGAGATCTCTTTGCTTATAAAATTACTGATAGCAATGGGGAACATTATGTTGTTATGAAAGCAGAAGATTCTCTTAGCTCTTCGGGTTTGGACACCATTGACTATACGGAGATGTATTATGACATGGTTTCAGATACCTTCGAAGAAGGGTCCTACTCGATGAATTTACTTTTCGGAGATTATTCTGATGGTTCTGACTATTGGAATATAAGCGGATTACTTCCTATGATGTATTCAATAAATGTGGTGCCTCAAATACCGATATCAAGTTCGGAAGGTTCATTAGATCTTAATACAATGAATATGGTTGCGGATAATATGACCAGTACCTCAGGATCCTTGGGCTTAAACCTATATGGAGATCTATATGGTTTAATACAATTTAAAACACCCCAAATTGCCCCAAACAATAATCGATTGAATCTTACAGATGCAACAGACACAACTTATCTAAATATGACTTATGCGGATAACGGAACATTACTTAAGGCGATTAGTAATTTTGGATCCATGGAAGCGTGTGAAAAAGTTAGTTTAAATGAGGTAATAGAACAAGAATATGAGAAAAAAGTTGATGAAGTTGAGTTGGGGGCGGAAGTGGGAGATTCTCTGTACTACCAACAAATTCAAACGCAAGGCCCTAGAACTCTTTCTAGAAACCTTTCTTATGATGTAAGTTTTAAAGAAAATGTTACGGTACCTTACCAAGGCAGATATATTCCGGCGACAATGGCAAACGCCACAATGTCCGTTTGGGAACCTGATGAAAATGGTGATTGGGGTTGGGCTTTAGAAGATCCAGCTCCCCTTTCTCTCGGCGGTGGAAATGACAATCAATTGATATGGGCTCCACCAGATATGCCGAGCAATATTCTCTATCCTGCGGGAATATCAGGTGCTGAATTGAATGAATCTTTGTTTTCGATATTCACTAATGAATGGGGGCAAGAACCTAATCTTCCTACTGAATCTGGAGGTGATGGAATGACCAATGAAAATTGGGTCCGCTATGAGTGGGCAGCCAATGATTGGATTTATATAGAAGTGAATCAAACAGGAGTTTTGAAAAATATGACTCTTGAAAGTCCGGATGATGGCGGTTATACTTATTCTGTCCTCAATATTGCCCCTCAAGATTTAAATCTTGAAACGGGCAATATAGTTGATGAAACAAACTATAATATAGATTATAGCGATGAATTAATTTATGAAATTGACGAAATGCATTCTTCTGGAAGCGGATCTTATTATGGGAAATATACAGAGTTCGAGATTAAAAATACCACTGCCATGGATTTAACCGGAAACTACAAATTTGGTTCTTGGGTAAACTCGAGTTTTTACAAGTGGAATGAATCAACAACAATCGGGGGATCGCAATATTGGTGGAATAATTCACGAGGCCCAAATTGGGAAACGAAAAGGGATACGATTGGTGCCCAAAATGATAATGAGGTAATATTAGATGGGTTTACCAAATTGGTTTTGGATTCCGATACTGTGGGTCAATCATCGACTGAATATCCCTCTGTAAATGATTCATTTGCGCCAATCTTTATGGGTGCAGGGATATTTGATGAATTCGAGGGCAATGCAAACTCTTTTAATGCCACCCATTCGAGCGACAATGATGAATGGTATAATCTCACTTGGAATGCTCTTGGAATAGTAACATATTTATCATTTAATTTTACGCCACCAGAAGACTCTCCCTGCTTTAATTCTACTTTCAATATGGTTGATAAATCAGATCTACCCGGAGAGAATGTGCTTGATGAGACGAATTGGGATATTGAACCCTCCGATGAAATAATTTACGAAATTGACGACATGGAAGACGGGTCCTCCGTTAAAATAGGGAAATATACTGATTTCATCGTGCAAAATGGAACACTTTTTGATTATGGCTATTATCCCAGTAAAATCTCACCTGTATCTCTATTAAATTCTACGTTCTATAATTGGGATGAAGCAAATTCGCAGTGGAATCAAACTATAGAAGGGGCACCAACTGCTTATATGGTAGATCGTTATCAAGAAAACAACTGGACAGTTCCAGGTGCTCAAAATGATGAAAGTGTCGTTTTCCACTCAATGATAAGGCTTGCTTTTGCCGTTGGAACAAACGGATCGATGGTAAATGATTCTTTTGGGCCCATTTTTAATATTCAAGGATTTGATACCTTTGAATTTAACGGAAACTCGTGGAACGCTACCACATCTGATGGTCATGGATGGTATAATGTGACATGGTATAATGATACCTCAAATCCATATGGGAGGGAAGGGATTGTAAGTTGTCTATCCTATAATTTTACGGCAGAAGGAGAGACTTTTAACTACACATTTAATCAATTTACGGGTGAGAGGCTGCCGGGCATTCCAAAAGCAGATTTTTCATATTCTATCCAAAACGACAGCATCTCGGTTGATGCAAGCCCGTCCCTATTTGCTCATACTCCCATATCGTATGAATGGGATTTCGGTGATGGATCTGGGACCGAAACGGGTCAAACCCAAACCCATATATATGATTCTAGTGGATCATACACGGTTTCCCTCACCTTAACGGATGCAAATGGTAATGTGGATTCATATGTAGTTGAAGATATTGAGATCGCAATTAATCATATCCCCTCTGCTGATTTTACCTTTACAGTTGAAAATGACACCATTTCTGTCGATGCAACCTCAACATCTGCAGAGGATACTCCAGTCACATATGAATGGGATTTCGGAGATGGATCTTCCACCGTTTCTGGGTTGATACAAACCCATATATTTATCCAAAATGGCACCTATACGGTTAAACTGACAGTGACAGATTCTAACGGAGATACTGATTCCGTAGAAAAAGAGGTTCAGATTACAATTGAAATTGCTTCTGATGGTGATGGTGGAGATGATGGTGATGGTGGAGATGATGGTGATGGCGGAGATGATGGTGATGGCGGTGGTGGGATTGATGGATTCCATGTTTATTCAGTATTTGCTATCCTAAGTCTTTCAGCGTTTTCATTGCAAGAAAAACTAAAAAAATAACACAATAGAGCCCTCAA
>CAZEPC010000422.1:0-4345 GCA_964513765.1 uncultured archaeon | reverse complement strand
CAAAATCTGTCCCATTTACAAAACACTGGATGGTAAATTCTTCGCCCTCCATTTTCTCTTCAACCAATACTTTTGCTGCGTTTCCAATCTTTTTTTCTAAGACCTTATGAATGTAATCTTGAACCTCTTCTGGGGTTTGAAGTTGTTCTTTATAGACTTTTACCCCTAAGCCTTCAGTCAGACCAATTGGTTTGACTGCTACCTGCCAATTCAATTCTTTTGCATATTTTATCGCTTCATCCTCTTGTTGAAATACTTTGAAAGAGGGGACTGCATCAATATTGTGTTTTTTCATCAATCTTCTGGCAAAATGTTTATTTGTTTCTAATTGTGCGGCCTTTTTTCGGGGAGCAAAGCAGAGAATGCTCTCCCTTTCCAGTGCATCCACAACCCCTTTACCTAAGGGTTCTGCTGTTGTTATCAAAACCAAATCCACTTTATTTTGGCTTGCGTATTCGACAATTTTTTGGGTTTGATCTAACTCCCCGATTCTATAATCATCTGCCTCTCTGATTATACCGGGATTTTTGGTGTCCAAATAGGAAAGTACCTTTATCTCCTTATTTTCCTTCAGATTCTCAATAGTTGCTTGTTCCTTTGCCCAACTCCCTACCACGAGAACTTTTTCAATCTTGCTGGGCAGATTTTGATTCTCCAATTCTTGAATTTTGTTCGACATTTTCTTCTTCATTTCTCCTGGTGATTTTCTTTTCTTCTCTTCATTCTTTTACTGCTCTCGGGAACTAAGGAAACTTTTTCATGCTTCTTTGATAAGAGTTTTACAAGTCCAATTTCTTTTTCTATATTTTCTGTTTCTTCTAAGTTCAAATCAAGAGCACATTCGGTGCATTTTCTATCACATGTAAATTCGGGATCATAATTTTTTGGCTCTTTATAGCTGCATATAACCCCTTCGTAATTGCGTAAGATTACTTTATCCGTACCCCAAGATATTACGTAATTTGGCATTACCGGGATCTTCCCCCCTCCTCCAGGGGCATCTATGACATAGCGGGGAACTGCAAATCCTGTGGTATGTCCAATTAAATGTTCCATTATCTCGATCCCTTTTGTGACAGGGGTTCTGAAGTGTTCCAGCCCCTCAGAAAGATCGCATTGGTACATATAGTAGGGCCTTACCCGGTTTTGCACAAGCTTTTGGTTTAATTTTTTCATAATCCGAGGACAATCATTCACATCCGCTAAAAGTACGGTTTGATTCCCTAACGGTATTCCAGCATTTGCTAGCTTTCGTAATGCTGCTCGGGAGGACTTTGTGATTTCTCTGGGATGATTGAATTGCGTATTTATCCAAAGTGGATGGTGTTTCCTCAACATTTCAACCAAATCGTCGGTGATTCGATAGGGTAAAGCTGCCGGAATCCTTGATCCAATTCTCACTATTTCAAGGTGAGGGATTTTGTCCAGTTCTGTGAGGATCCAATCGAGATATTCATCTGATAACATAAGAGGATCCCCACCGGATAATAACACATCGCGGATTTTTGGGTTTCCCTTGATGTACTCTATTCCTTTTTTAATTTGATTTTTCGATGGAATAGAATCTTTATCACCGACCTTTCTCTTCCTCGTACAATGCCTACAATACATTGAACATGTATTGCTGATCAGAAAAAGGACCCGGTCTGGGTAACGATGAGTAATACCTTCTATGGGACTATCAATATCCTCCGCGAGAGGGTCTTTGATGTCATTTCCATCCACCTCAAGTTCTCTGGGATCCAAAAAACATTGTTTGTAAATGGGATCCATTTCATAATTTTCAAAATCAATTAAGGATAAGAAATAGGGGGTAATCATTAAAGGGAATTTTTCCGCCGTTTTTTCTAGTTCTTTTCT
Organism: uncultured archaeon; assembly: GCA_964513765.1. Taxonomy (GTDB): domain Archaea; phylum Asgardarchaeota; class Lokiarchaeia; order Sigyniarchaeales; family Promethearchaeaceae; genus CAZEPC01. The sequence continues at coordinate 2,485 of CAZEPC010000422.1, read as the reverse complement.
GTGGGATTCTTCAAAATTAAGTCCTGATAATTTTTCAAATGTAGCGATATCCCGTATTGAATGTTCTAGATGCCATTTCCAATCTTTCCATGCCTCTAAACTGGCCTCTTCTCCCATTCTTTCTGAGATATCTTCTTGGTTATGTTTTATATTTTCCATGAAATCAAAACAAGATTTATGGCTCGTTTTGGTTGAATTTGATGCTCAAAATTAATAAAAATATAAGGATTTTCAGTTTTTTCATATTTTATGAATTACTATCTTTACTTTCATCAGTAAGTCTTCTTTTATTTGAACCGAAATCTAATTAGCTATATAATCTTTGTCTTAAAAAACTTTTCCCCCTTTTGGCCGTAGGAAATCACCACAATTCATTTTCAAATTTTTTTAAAGCCCCCAAAAATTCTTTTTCTAAATTTTTCTCAAAGTCATCAAAGAAATGAATATTTCCGTCCCATTTTGATATTTTTTGGGGGTCATATTCATTAAAGAATATCTCTACAATTTTTTTAATTTCTTCTTTTGCTTTTTCTTGTTTAATATCCTTTTTAGTACTTGCGATAAAAGAAACATTGCCTTCTTTTAAGACAAAATACCTATAATCTTGGAGTATGATACTGTCTAAGCTGCTATTTGCCACTTTGGTTGCAAAAGAATTGATTGCACTCATAAGTCCACCAAAAAGCGAGGCATCTACCATTTCCGATTGTGTTTGTTTAAATATAACAATTCCCGAGCTGTTCATTATCCAGAGATCATCTATGTACTGAAACAATTCTTTTTCCTCCTAAGATTTAATCTATTTGGTTCATGAATACTGTGGATTTCCTAAACATAGTGAATATGGAGGTTTTGTCGATTTCGTATTTAATGTTTTTGGGCATTAATTCTCTAATATTTGGAATCAAAGAATTTTGAATTTTTTCTTTATTGAAATCGGGATCTTTTTCGATACCTGGATCATATTTATGAAGATAAATCATTATCTCTATTTCATTCAATTGTTCTTTTATTCTTGTAAGAATTTTTTTTAGATAAGTAAGTGCTACTTGGTATCTTTTTTTGTCTTGTACATCGAAAACATAGATCAGCTTCTGAGCAGAATCTGCATAAGTCTTTAAATTCGCCAAATGTGTTTCTCTAAAGATTTTTTGCCCTCCAAAATCCCAAACTGCTATAGGGGTTTGGTTTAGGCTAGATTTATATGTCTCTATGTTATAATTTTTGGTAGGTTTTAGTGAGAAATAATTCATTAAATTTCTTTCTCCTTTGTGGCTCATAATCAAAGATGTCTTTCCGCTATTATCTAATCCTAATACAAGTACTTTAATTGTATTTTCTTTATTTTTGGTTCTATTTAGGTCATTATCTTGATTTTCCATCATTTTCAAATCATTTTATCTAGTTATCAATATTGTATTTACTTATATTAGAAAAATAATGTTCTAAAAAGCTTAAATAAATAAATTATTAATCTCTACGATTTTTTAGATAAATCTAAAAGGAGTTTTAAATGATATTAAAAAAATGGAGTGAATATAGGGTTTGGGTCATTATAAATACAATTTTTCTGCCATTCTGGAGAACACTTCGGTAACTTGATCTCCCATAAGGGCACTAGTTTGGAAATAATCATCGATCCCCAAGAGCATGGTTGTTTGATCAATCTTTCCCTTATCAACTTCTATTTCATCTGTTAAATCGGATTTATTTCCTACTAATATTATTTGAGGCAGTTTCTCTCCAAAATATTTGTTTACCATGGAGTACCAAAGCTTAACTTTTTCCAATGTGTCCGGCCGGGTCAAATCGAACACAATTATTACCCCTTTTGCCCCATTAAAATAAACATTATGTAAATTTGAGAATCTTTTTTGTCCCCCGATGTCCCAGATAAGGAGATGTACATCCTCTTCTTTTCCATCATTCTGAACCGTTACTGGTTGTTTGCTAATGCTGGCTCCTACTGTGGGCATATATTCTCTTAATATCTCGACTTTAACGTATTTATTTATTAAGGTTGTTTTCCCTACTCTGGGCTCCCCGATTACTAATATCTTAAACCGTTTTGATCTATCAACCATCTTCACGTTTGTAGCCAATTTTGTTCTTCACCATTTCTTTTATTTGCTTATTCTTACTTCTTTTTTTTCTCTAAAATAGCTTTTTAATAATTCTGTGAGGCCACTTTGATTTTATTTTCATAAAATTTTTAAACCAAAAGTGACTTTCTAGTATTGAATAATTATTCAAAACCTACAAAAAGATAGAAAGGTCTTGGATAATTATGATTTCAGAGGTGAAAAAGAAAAATGCCAGGTGGAGACGGAACCGGACCCAATGGATTAGGACCGATGACCGGGAGAGGTTTAGGTTATTGTGCAGGATATAATAGTCCCGGATACACAAAAGGTCCAGGCATGGGTATGGGAAGAGGTTGGGGCCGTGGATACGGTCGAGGTATGGCCTGGGGAAGAGGTAGAGG
>CAZEPC010000421.1:0-4367 GCA_964513765.1 uncultured archaeon | reverse complement strand
ATCCTTTTGCTTTCTTATAAGATCAAAATGGCAGACGGCAATGGAAATATCCAATCTGGCATATTGATGGGAATCATGTCGAAAGAAATGAACATTATATTTTCCGGGATCGGATCCTTCTGTTGATGGTTCCAAAACTAACCGCCAAGGTTGGCCGTTTTTGGCTGAGGGCCCTAACCTCACCATCTCTAATGGTTGGTTGAAGGGGGTAATCTTTTCGTTTTCCGAATCTAATTGGTGCAATTTTCTCTTTTCTTGATCCAGCAAAAAGAATAATTCAGACCAAGGTTTTCTTTTTTTCGATTTTATTACCCATCGAATTACTCTGCCCTTTAACCCTCGCTTTTTTGCATATCCCAAAGGAGAGATTGCCGGTAGTTTCTCATCCTCTCGTAATCTTATGAGCTGTTTTGCTTTAGTTTTATCAAATGTACCCCCGATCCAACATGTTCCCAGACCCAATTCGGTGGCTTTCAGAATAATCTTCTCAAACACATAGCCGTAATGTTCGGAATCATATTCATCTTTCAAAACGGCTCCAATTATATAGCTGGGGCAATCCTTCACAAATCCCAATGTTGCCAGCTTTTCATCTTCTATCTCGTTGATATTGATAATCTCCACCCTGTGTTCCCCTTCAAATGGGCTCTCATTTTGCTCTTCTATAAAATCTTTAAGCTCATTGAGGGTTTTTTCCTTCAAGGTTTTACCTGTATAAGTTCGCCATGACGATCGCTCTTTAATTATTTGATTAATCGGTTTTTTGTATTCCATATCATATGTATAATAAATCCAAAATAAAAAGGTTAAATATTGTAGCTTGTTGAGAGGATATGAAAGACGATGATTTTTATGTAAGATTATTTTATATTGATCGAAGAGAAAGAAATAAAGAATTAAGTGGATTAGATTAATAATATATTGTTGAGAAAAATGACAGAAAAAATCACAGCAAGAGAACGTTTTAGGGCAGTTTTTGAACATGACGCTTCTAATTTGGATAGATTACCAATGCTTTCCCTGGGCACCCCTATTCAAGGGCTATTTTACCAAGAATGGATTAAAAAGGTGGCAGAAGATATACCCGATGAAATGGTAAGACTCACACGGTTTGGTGATAAAACATTGGATAAATGGATCGGGAGTGAGTGGCATAATAGTTCTGTGGGCTATCCAACCGGGTATCCTCGGATTCCACTTCCCAAAGATCATCCCGAATGGGATAATCTCAATATGAAGGAAGGGGAAGACCTTGAAATGACCATCGGATGGGCTGGTCAGATAAGCGTGTCGGGTAAGAAAATGCACGGTGAAAGCTACGGCTGGTACCAAAATGGGTACTTCACCAGACAAAAAAAGGAAAGCGGTGAGGTTTTGGCACCCTGGGAAGTCAGAGATAAGTTATATGCAAAATACGGAGAACCGTGGGACGAAAAATTTGCTCCCTCCGAGAGCCAAAAAAAGAATTTCCAAAAGCAATTGAAATGGTATGAGCAAAATTACAACAATTTTGATGATTTTGGTTTTTCGGACTTCGCTTTGATGTGTAGTGCCGGCGGACTTTTCGAGGCTACATGGGAGGGAATGGGTTCGGGTACCTCCGCTATGGCGATGATGTGCAGAAAGTATCCCGGAAAGCTTAAAAAATGGCTCGGGGAGGTTAAGGATCTGGTCCTTAAAAATATCAAATTGATGTACGAATTAGCCGAGGAAGTGGATGCCCAAATTGATTTCATCTGGTTTTGGGATGATACGGGTCAAAAGGGCCGCCCCCTCATTGATCCTCATTATCATAAAAAATTCTGGGTACCCCTCTATAAAGAGGTGTGTGATTATGTACATGAGCATAACGGGTTTGTTATTATACATAGTTGCGGTTACGGGGAGGATATTGTTCCTAATTGGATAGAGGCTGGGATAGACGCATGGCAAACAATTGAACGGGCCGCGTTAAACGAACCCAAGAGAATCAGGGAGAAATTCGGGAATGATATCATCTTAGTCGGTGCGGTTGATGCCACGAACTTAGTCACATTTGCCGAAGATACCGAGGATGTGACTGAGCACGTGAAGCAGACCATGAAAGATGCGGTTTATAGTGTAGAGGACCCTTGCTATGTTCCCGGATTCACCCATGATCTTTTAGATTGTCCCGTGAAAAATGTGAGGGCTGCAGTGGACGCCATGAAAAAATATGGTCAAATTGAGAAACTCAAAAAATTAAAGGCTCAAAAATAAATCCCGAATAAAAAAGTTGCTTGAATTAGAAAATAGGAAAAACAAAAAAAAAGAACCAAGAATGTTCAATAAAACCGAAATTCCAATTTTTTCTACAACATCCGCTTTTTAGTCATAAATGTCTCTATTTCTCCATATTATTATACTTATGGTTAGGTTTCTTGGTTATCGTCTTCTTTATCTTGTTCTTTCTTGGGCAATTTAGCCCAATCTTCAATTTCACTTTGATAGAGCGGATCAATGTTCAGAGTGTCCATAAGCACTTCAATTGACTTAATTGTACCTTGTTTTTGGTAGCTCTTAATCATATTCTTGACCTCCGATTCGCTCATAAAATTCTCACCGGTTTTAGACACAACTCCGTTAATTTGTTGGCTTTTGATGAGAATTCTTGCGAGTTTTGGGACTTCCTCCTTATCCACTTCCAGAGTTTTATCCAAAGAGCTAAGATTTATGAAACTGTTCTTTTTCAAGATCTCCCCTAGCTCTTCCATCTTTTCCTCTTTCTCTTTAATATATTCCTTCAAATTCCCGACAACATCTTTGAAATTGCCCAAAGCATAGTCGAATCCTTCCGTGGGTAAACCAATTTCCCCGATGTCTTTCCATTCAACTTCCTCGGTCTTGAGAGGGATCAACAAGAGCTTGTTTTCTTTAGCCAGCCGAATTTCTCTCCCACAATCAGGTGAGTTAAACACGGATTTCTCGGTGGCTAAAAATACAAAAATATGGGAAAGTGGAACCATTTCGTCCATCCATTCGTCTATATTCCCTTTCATATCCAGCTCGCAATAAAGTGCCTTATTAATTGGTTGGAGGCTTTGGAGTTCTTCAGCCATCTCTTTAATCTTGTATGGTTCAAAGTTAATGACCGCGTGACTTAAGAATGTGTTGATAGGTGGCTTTTTCTTTAAGAAATTCTCCAAAACCATCCCCGCTACCAAAGCTAAGCCAATCACCGCAAAAAGAATGGTTCCCGTGTCTATCACATCGGGGGTATCAGTTCGATCAAGAGGATCTGTTTCCCTTATTAGTTCAAGCCCATCATCAACACCGTCTCCATCAGTATCTACTAATATGGGATTAGTATTAAATTTGAATTCCTCTAAGTTTGTTAATGCATCACTGTCTGCATCTTTCTCACTATCGGCCACATCTATAACAATGGTGAATTCCGGATTTGTGTTAGCCATATTTACATCGTAAAATTGTGCTTCGTAGTTGTCCGGTAATCCATCATCATCTGTGTCGTTCTTTTTGGGATCAGAATTCAAATTCCATATTTCTTTAATGTATATTAAACCGTCCCCGTCCAGGTCAGATCCTGGATCCTCAGACAAGTCAAAGGAGGTTAGACTGTCTCCAGGAATTCCGGCCAAATCACCTGACTCGGAGCTTGAGGGATCCATTATCTGTCCATAAAAGTAGATTTCGTTATCATGGATTAGGGCTTCGTAGGGGGCTATGTTGGCATTCTCACATACAATACATGCGCTCTTAGGATCACTTATGTTCAAACAATAAAAGCCCATTAAAGAACCGATTGAACCATCATTGACGCCAAATAAGAGATCATTTTGGGAGAGAATAGTGGTGTATACATGTTTTCCGCCCAAGAGGTTTCCTATTTGAGTAATATTGGACGGGTCTGTGGTATCGTAAATCCGCAATCCTTTGGCATCAGACAAATAAAGAAACCCTTCGTAATAGCTATGTGATTCTGGAAATTCGGGGGTTTCAACCTCACCAAGAAATTCCGGATTGGTCGCATTTGTGACATTTAAGAGCATTATTCCATCTTGATATCCTAAAAGAGCAATGCCTTCCTTTGTTACTGATAAAGATTTAAAGTTTATATCTGCAGAGGGTGCAGACCAATTGGCAATTAAGGCCTCGTTTCCGGATTTGGACAAGTTATATATGCCAAAATACCCGCCTAATGGTTTATAGATCGCGTACAGAAAGCCATTCAAGGCTTCGAGCTTTTGTGCGTTAAGATCTCCATAATCTTTCTCTAGAACGGGGTTGTTTATGTCGGTCATATTGTAGGAGCGTATTCCATTCACATCTGAAATAAATAGCAAATCTCCGTAGAATTCCATAACATCAGTAGACACAAAGGCTTCTTT
>CAZEPC010000420.1:0-4368 GCA_964513765.1 uncultured archaeon | reverse complement strand
ATGGATGTAAAGGAAGAGATTATTGAAAAATTGCAATCAGATCTTAGCGGACTTGAATTCGAGGAAGATTTTCTGGATAATATTAGAAAGACCCAGGAGGCTGCCGAAAACTTCGAGTTTGGCGGTGGGAATGGAAAAGATCTGAATAAAATGAGATCTCTCTTTGATAAAAGTAATCAACAAAAAAGCCACCTTCAAGACGATCAGAACCAGCATGCAAATAGCAATCAAACAACCGGTGACATAAATCCTAAAGGTGGCGGAAGTGAAGGTAAAAAAGCAGCAAATGAGGAGAACTTGGAAGATGGGATTGTTCTTGATGATGATTTAGATGCGAACCTGCCAGAGAATCTGGATTTTAAGAACCAAGAAGACGCATTCTAACGTTGAGAAATATTCTTTAGAAAATAAATTAAATTTTATTTTTTTATTATAATACAAAAATAAAAATTAGAGGTGGGAGGAAATTATTCAAAACAAATTTGATGCCAAAGAAAGATTACATTCATTCTATTCTCTCCAAGGGAACTCGGATAGGAATTTTCAAAAGTTAAAAAAGATTCTCTCCGAAGGGATGGATATTGATCTTAGTCATTACCGGGAGAAATATCTAAACAGAAGGTTATATTATCGTATATTACGCTTAGAGGGGGTAAAAACTTATAAACAGTACCTTAATTACATCAAAAATAATCCTAAGGAACCAAAAATATTCAAAGAAGAGATGACTATTCATGTAACTCATTTTTTCAGGGATGAATCACCATTTCGGTATCTTGAAAAAAATATATTACCAAAAATCGGGGAATTAAAAGAAACAATGGGAAAAGAGGAAGAAACAATACATATTCTCTCTGCCCCTTGTAGTACTGGGGAGGAGCCATATTCGCTGGCAATAATTGTTGATTTTCTTCGAAAAAAGGAAATCCTTAGAAATCCTGTTAAAATTTATGCTTATGATTTGGATCCAACTGTGATTAATATAGCTAAAAAAGGAGTCTATAAGGTTCAATCTTTAGAAAAGATTTCAAAAATTTCAAAATTAAGAAATTTTCATAAAATAAATTCGGAATTTTGGCGAGTGAGAAAACATCTTAAAAAATATATAGAATTTGGAATTCACGATCTTCTTACACCATTACATGGTGCAAAATTAGATTTAGTGGTTTGTCGAAATTTCCTCATCTATATTGACAAGAAGAACCAAAGAAAGGTAATACATAATCTAGTGAGAAACCTAAAAGATGATGGATTTTTAATGTTAGGTAAAACCGAAGGCTTTCCTCTTCTGGATAGCGATAGATTCGAACCTGTAAATAATAGGGAACATATTTATAAAGTTAAAAGCAAGAGGCGGAGGCATTAGAACGTGATAAAAAATTTTTATGCAATTCGAGAAACAGGACAATGTGTGTTTCATATTAATTTATGTTCAATAGAGTTGTCAATTGAAAAAAAGAAAGATAAAAATCAAAAGGATCCAAACCTAATTTCAGGGTTTTTCGCAGCAGTTTTAACTTTTGCGGATCATGTAGTAGGTGGCGATAATGAAGTCCATAAACTTTCCTTAAAAAATTCCAATTTCTTTTTTATAAAGAAAGGACAGATACACTATATCATCGAAACAGATTTAATTAACCAAAAAATGGAAGAAGAAGATTTTTTCGAATTATTACAACAATTAGCCAATTATATCGAAGATTATGTTAAGGATAACGATGTTGATGATAGCTATATGCAAATAAGTGATGATGAATATTTATGCTCCCAAATTAAGGATTTGATTTCTCAATATATGAGAAAAAAGATTCTGGGGAGTTTCACAATAAATGGAGACTAAAAGACGGATTATTTTCCATTGTATATATTAAAAGAATAAAAAATTATATCATACTAATCAATACAAATCAAAAACCTAATAAAATTAATAATTATAACACAAAAAAGAAGTGAGGAGTTATGAATAATCAGATGACGCAAACAAGACAATTTTCTAAAACCATCAGAAATTACTGTCCCTATTGTTCTGAACCATACAAGATTCAATTAGATTTAGAATTAAAACAAAAAGGCCTTACCAATACTTTGATAAAACCCCATAAGAATTGCAACCGCTTTTTAATTTTCCTTGATCCAAACGGAGCTGTCCGGGGTAGTCAATGTATTGATATGGAATGTGAAGAAGAAAAAACGGGAACTTCCGATAATTCAGATATTAACATGAAGCAATATGTGAAATTATTTGAGGACAATCAAAATATCACGGATTTTTATCACATTTTAGAATTGGAGGGAGGAAATTTAACTCATAAAGGGGTTATTACCTCAAAAAAAGTGAAATACCACCGATTTCTCCGCTCTAATTTTTATCGCGATTGGCTAAAATTATTTCATAAATCAGATGAAGATTTTTCATTTATGTTTTCGGACAATACCTTTATTTTAACAATCAATTTATATGATATGCTCATATTTACTGCAGGCATAGATATTAAAAAATTGGATAAAAATATTAAATTAAAGGGTATGGGGGCTGTGATCGATTTTCTGAAGGGAAAGGCAGTTTCCTTGGGCGAGAAAATATTATCTTAAATAGTATTAAATTAAATATCAAGTCTTGTGGCTTATAACTTATAGTTTTGTATATGGATGAAGGAACCTCATCTATCAACAAGCAAGGAAAAAATAAGAGTGGGAGAAGGTTAAAATGAAGTATCAAACCGCGAAATTTGTGGAGAAACAAGTAGATCAAATTCTTTTTAAAATAACATGCCCTAAGGCTGAGATATTTAGGAAAATCAAAAGCAATCTTTCCTACCTTAATTTTATGCTTTCCCATAAGTATTCAATGGGGATATTTTTCGAGGATCTATTTGATGGAATTTTATGTGTTTTGAAAAATGAAAAAATTCTAATCCGATTGATGAAATATCCAATTCAAGACCTTATTGCAGAAGAGGAAAGTCGCAAAAAACCAAAGCCACGCAATTCTTCAATGAAAAGAAAAGATAAATCATTATCAGAATCTATTTCCTCCATTTTTACTCTCTCTTCCTCTCTTAAAAAAGAGAAATTCCCAACAAACGGTATTATACTTGAAATTGAGACAAATTTCAATAAAATAGATGATTCTCAGTCAATCTACTCTAATTTTTGCACATTCTTAGATAAATGTAAAAATAAGCTGAATCTTAGATTACAAAAGAATACACCTAAAATGATTGAGATTCAATTTAAGGACTACAAGTCGCTTTCTTTATGTTTTAGCTGGCTTGAAAAAAGTATATTGAATATATTGAAGGAATAAAATAAGTGCAAGTTTGTTGATAAGTAAATAATAAGATAGTAATATAGATAAAAGAGAAAAAAGTATTTCAAAAAAGGCGAGTTAGAACAAGGAAAAAACTAATTTTTTATTGGCCTCTTTTTTAGGCTTTTCTAATTCGCTTCTTAATTTCTTTCATGCGGGTACGAATTGTTACGGGTGTGACCTTAGCAACTTCACTTAAATCTGCTTGGGTTAAAGTTATCTCTCCATCAGACTTTGCCGCCAAATAGAGTGCGGCAGCAGCAAGTCCTTTTGGATCTTTTCCGACCGTATGGAGGTGTCGCTTTAATGCCATTATCAAGATTTTTTTTGCCTTCATTTGCAATTTTACTGGTAATCCCAGATTATTTCCAATCATGAACAGAAGATTTAATGCGCTTGCAGGTTTAAATTTATATCCCAATTTTGGAAGCACATTTCTCACGATTAATCCCAAGGAACTATGAATGTCACGTACTGGTACAGTTACTACCTCTGCTACATTCTCAATTATCCTTGGATATCCAAAGATTCTGGAAGATACATATAGGGAAGCACCGATAAAGGCCCGAATGGATCGGCCCATGGTCAATCTCTGCCGTGCAACCTCTTTGTAAATCCTCCAAGCATTTTCTCTGACATGTGAAGGTATATTTAATTTACTGGAAACTTTTGTGAGAATTGGTTTAGCCTCTAAAAAATTTCGATCCAAAGATTTAATTATTGATCGATTTATTTTGCTCAGATGCCGATGTCGGGCCCTTGCTCTTCCACCTAGCGGCCTTCCATGACCATCTCCCTTATTCTCATCAATTACTGTTCTGTTTCCAAACCTTCTCCAAGTTGTTTCTGATTGTTTTTTTGCTTTTACATCATCTTGGCAAAAGACTCTTGCGCTATTGCTAACGAAATCCCTGCCCAATACTGCCCCACATGAGATACAGACTTCATAACCATCCTTGGTTACGATTGATGGATCGGGACAGCAATGTTCTTCACCTAATTCCCTATCCACATTATTCTCCATCCTTCCACTCTTGTGAGACATTTTTTTCATCATT
>CAZEPC010000419.1:0-4405 GCA_964513765.1 uncultured archaeon | reverse complement strand
CTTTTTTCTGTATTTTTCATTTTGGCATGTCTGTACGACATTCTCCAACATTGGACGGTGATTTACTCACCCCCGAATATTTTGAATTCTACGTGAGAGATTTCTTATATGATATGTCCAGTCCGTTTGGGGTGGTGATTATGGGAATAATTATCTTCAATTCTCAGAAATTCATTCCAGAACCTAAAGAAGAGAGTCAAAAAACAGAAATGAAAAAATAAAACACCAAAAAAACGGAAACCTAACAATCTAATCTTATTGATTTATTCTCCATTGACCTAAAATATCCCAATAGGGCATTAAATTTCATTCATCCATGTTTAATGGCCTTGTCTTTCTTCTTTTTCGTGATGGAGGGCAATAACGATACCTAATACAGTAAGAGTCGTTTCATCTGAAGCATTGGGATCCACCTTCACCCCATAAGTATCCCTTAAAATACTTTTAAAGAACTTTTGGTTTATTTCGGCAATTTTTTTGCCGTGTTTATATACATCATAACGCAACTTATAGATCCGTCCTTTCATAAGGAACATTTCTTTTCCATTTTCATCCTCAAATGTATACTTTGGTCTGAAGGAGAGAAGCTTTTTCTTGAGCTTTCCCACCACCTTATCATCTTCTTTTTCGCCCCCCCAATAAAGCGTATAGGTTGATTTCAGAGATACAAGCTTTTCCTTTATGGTCATCACGGGGGAGTCGTTAGGAAGATACATTCTAAATGTATTTCCAATTTTTATTATCTTCCCTTTAAAATATCCCACTTCATTTCCATCGGAATCGTAGATATCCACTTTATCTCTGAATGAGCCGATTTTTTCTTTCAGTAAAAATTCTCGTGTTTTGAATAATGACATTTTCTAAATCAATCCTTCTTGTTGCTTATTATACAAACGAAGTATGGATTTAAATTCTTTTCCCAATTAATTATTTATAAGAAGAATGACTCGAGAATATATAATAATGACTCGAGAAATCTATAAGGAATGGCTAAAAGAAGCAAAAAATGATTTTAGGGCAGGAAAAACGCTTTATAAAGCTAAGATATTTAACACAGCTGTATTTCATTTCCAGCAATCTGTTGAAAAAGTCTTAAAAGCCGCCTTATATTTTTATAACGAACAACCATGGGGTCATTCCATACTAAAATTGATCCAACATTTGCAAAAAATAGGTAAAGATGAATATTCAAGCATTTTAAGTGAAGGAAGAGAATTTGATCTGCATTATACCTCTACTCGATATCCAGATACCTTACCTGATATTAGTCCTTCAGAATTATATGATAGAAAGATATCACAAAAGTTAATGAAAAATGCAGAGAAAATATTGGATTTTGTCCAAGAGGAAATGGAAAAATCAAAACTAGGGGGACAGGGGGAAGAGAATTGAATCATAAAAAACAAAAATTTCAAAATTTGTTCGGAGAAATGATTCAAAACATTTCACAAGAAATTACTCTCCATTCTTTTATATTGTTTGGATCACAAGCTCGTGGGAATACGCTTCCCCATAGTGATTATGATATAGTTATTATAGGTGAATTTTCCAAACCATATCTTGAAAGATTAGAATGGATTATTAAAATTGCACCTCTTGTAGCGATTGATCTTTTTTGTTATACCCCAGAAGAATTTGACAGAAAATTCAAAGAATACAATTTAACAGCCATTGATGCGATCGATGAGGGCATATTTCTTTTTGATGATGGATTAACAGAAAAATACGTAAAAAAACTAGAATTTTTTAAAGAAAAAGGAATGAAAAAAGGAGATCATATACTCCATCCTCCAGCAATCTAAATCCATTGATATGAAAAAAATGAAAAAAGAAGGAGATCTGTTATTTTCTTTTGAAATCTAACCCATGAAACTTTTATTTTTAAGCAATATATTCAAAGGATGCACTTAATCTTATATCTTCCAAACTTGAAGCGAGATGGATCTTATATTTCCCACTATCAGCAGTCCATTCACCATTCTTTTCATTGTAATAAGATAAATCCCCTTTATCGATAATAAATTTGACCTTCTCCTCGTTTCCGGCCTTTAAAAGCACCTTTCTGAACTTTTTAAGTTCCTTCACAGGGCGAGCAACTTTAGGATTCAACGGTTCGATATAAAGCTGCACAGTTTCGGCACCTTCCATCCCACCAGAATTTTTCAGACTAAAGGAAATTTCCACTTGATTATCCCCTTCGAAGCTCTTGGAGCTTAAGGAAAGATCAGAATATTCAAAGGAGGTATAAGAGAGACCGTGTCCAAAACAATAACGAAGTGGGACATTGTTAGTTTCATAATATCGATAGCCCACAAATACTCCCTCATCATATTCAACCTCTCTGGGCCCTATAATGGTTTTCAAAAAGCTGAAAGCCGTAGGGATCTGATCTTTGGATTTAGGCCAAGACACAGGCAGTTTTCCAGAAGGATTGATATCCCCAAAAAGGATATCGGCGACTACATTCCCAATCTCCATTCCGCCATACCACGCCTCGAGAATGGCAGGTACATGATCTACAAACTTTTCCATCCCGAAAGGTTGGCCGTTTACGCATACCACAATCGTTTTATCGCATTTTTCGGCAGTTTTATTAATAAGTCGAGGTTGCAAAAATCCTAAAGTATATCTTAATCTGTCCGAACCCTCGTGATCTCCGCCTTTAAAGTCATGTGTATGTTCCAATCCCACACATACTATGGCCACATCGGCATCTTCGGCATCTTCAACCAGTTCAAAGCGGTTCTTACTTTTATTCTTTATCCCTTCTCTTATGGTGATTTCATAGGGGGGATACACTGCGGAACTCCCACCACCCAGCTTTTTTCGGCCGAACTTTAAGTCTGCGTGCTTTCCTAAAACGGCAACCTTTTTAACTTTATTGATATCCAAGGGGAGCACATCATCTTCATTTTTCAACAATACCATCCCTTCTTCGGCCAGTTTTTGGGCCAGCTGTTGATGGGGTTGGGTATTAATTTCCCCTTCGGGGATCTTAGATTGATCATCAAAAATACCGACACGGAACATAGTCCTTAGGATTCTTCTGATATTATCATCGAAATAGTCCATAGGAAACTCTCCGTTTTCTTTTAACCGCTTCATTTCCTCAATGTCGTATTTATTCCGACTACCCATTTCAATATCTAATCCCGCTTCAACGAGGGAGGAAATACCGGTACAATGTTTCGTGGCACCCCAATCTGAGACCACCACTCCGCTAAAACCCCATTTATCCTTTAATATATTGCGCAAGATTTCTTTGTGTTCCGATACGAAGGTACCGTTAATTTGATTGTAAGCACTCATCACACCCCAAGGATCCGATTCATCCACCAAGATTTTAAATCCTTTGAGGTAAATTTCCTTTAGGGCTCTTTTTCCAATGACAGCATTTACCTTAAATCGATTGCTTTCAAAATTATTGGCCACATAATGTTTTACACAAGGGGCAATTCGAACTTTTTGAATTCCCCTCACAGCAGCCGCGCCGCACTTTCCCGAAAGAATGGGATCCTCCGAGTAATATTCAAACGTCCTTCCATTCATCGGATTCCTACAAATATTCATTGCGGGACCCAGTTGCATATACCTTCCAACAGACCTAGTTTCTTCAGCCAGCATTTCCCCAAATATTTCCAAGAGATCGGGGTTCCATGTCGAGGCCAATTGGATACCTGTTGGGAAATATGTAGATGTTCCGGCAAGAGACTCCGGTATTTCGGTGCCGTCCGGACCCACCCCGGATTTATAAGGAGATACTCCATGCGGTCCATCGGTCATTCCAAATGGTGGAATTCCCAATCGTTCTATAGGAGGAGGACAATTGTTGGATTCACCAGCAGAAAGCATACATTTTTCCTCAAAAGTGAGTCTGCCCAATAAATCCTCAACCCGTTCTTCCAAATCAAGAGATTCATCCCAATAGGGAAGATCTTTCAAATCATCATCAATTTCTTTAGACATATATGCACGAAATTTCCCATTTGATTTAACTCTTTTGTTGGAAAGCTGTGGTTCTTGATCGGAGTGTACTAAGAATAGGCGATCTTTATAAACCAAAATTCTGATTATATAGATATGTTTGAATTCATAAAGAAAATAAAGGATAGTCAATTTGTCGGGAGACAATTGTCAAGGCTGAAGATGGGGCAATCTTACTATTCTCTTTTAATGTCCACCATTACGGCCGTTATGACGGTTAAATTTGTATATCCACAAATACAGATCGAATTGCTCATAGCAGGTGTCCCGGTTGCTCTATTGGGCACGCTTTATTTGGGATATTACTTAGATCAACACAATATAAATTCATTGGATGTATTAAAATCTAACGAGATGACCCAGAGGTTTCTCAATACGGGTGATGTGAAGCGACAGGAATTCCAGCTCCTCCAAACCGAAT
>CAZEPC010000418.1:0-4407 GCA_964513765.1 uncultured archaeon | reverse complement strand
CACAACCGCAGCAGCCTTCACCGCAACCACAACCGCAGCAGCCTTCACCGCAACCACAACCGCAGCAGCCTTCACCGCAACCGCAACCGCAGCAGCCTTCACCGCAACCGCAACCGCAGCAATCTTCACCGCAACCGCAACCGCAGCAATCTTCTTCACAAGGTTTGGGATCACCCCCCGGCCTTAGTAATCCTCCAGGTCTAAGTAATCCTCCCGGGATGTCATCACCGCCTGGTATGTCCTCACCTCCCGGTTCAAGTGGTGTCTCTCAACAATCATCAACACAAACACCTAACCAACAAGGGACAACCGGGATGGGTGCAAGTCAACAGCCTGGAACACAAGCTCCGGCACCGGATCCCTATCCAAATAAGATCGATGTCCATCAATTATCTTCCCAAAAAGAAGGCTCTATTGTTTTAAAGGCAGTAAAAACCCCCGAGAGGCTGGAGGGAAAAGTTATTATCAGCCAAAATAATGCAAATAAATTGGATGTATTTCCCGGTGCGTTGGTGGGTTGGGAAGATCCTCTGACCCGGAGTACTGGATCTGCAAGGATTAAGATTTCACAAGTTGATGATCAGAGAATTTTGTTAGATGAAAATACATACTTCGATACCGATGTTGAAGCACCTCAGATTGTAGTATATTCCTTAGAAAAACCGGTTGAACATGTAGAATCTAAAACCCTTGAAGTTGAAGGAAAGCCCGGTTACGATGGCTTTATCGAAATTAATCATAGAAATGCTCGTGCCCTTCAAGTTAATGAAATGGATATTCTGTCTTTTGAAGATGATTTGACAGGTGCATTTGGGGCGGGAAAAGTCAGATTCAACGAGAATGTACCTGATGACACTATTTATATTGATCAAGAGTTGCTAGAGGCGAGTGGAGTGGGCTCTTATGAAGTTGTGCTAAAGAAGAATGTAAGGGATATTATTCCTCTTCAATCTTTAGACCTTGGAGTATCACCAATTACGGGGGATAATGTTTGGGATATTATTTCTCAAGCTCGGGCAAATATCGATGTGATTAAACAGTGGCTCTCAAATTACATTATTTTCAAGGGAATTAAACTAAGGTGGAAGGAGGCGAATACCGGAATTGAAGTACTGACTACCGTTCCCGAACTTAAGGGGGATGTATTGGCCTCTATAACAAAAAACACCACAATAAATCTCAGCCCAACGGGATTAATTACATTCAATGCCATTCTTATAATCGATATTTCCCGTTCTATGATGGCCAGAGATGTCGAAGTGACCAATATTGGTCCCGCGTTGGAAGGGATTAAGGCGGCGATGCACGACAAGGAGATCCAAGACTTTTGTGCAAAATTTAAGCCTGGAATTAATGTTCCCCGTCGATTATCGGCAGCATTTGCGGCAATTTTATTCTTGTCCGAAAAGGTAGGAAGGGGCTTTGGAGAAAAAGTCTCCATTATCAGGTTTGCCGATCAAGCACAAACGCTCCCGATGACTGGCGGAAAACAATGGATGGATTCCTCCTCTGGTGCTAAAGGAGAGTTGGAAAAATGTGCAAAAACGATTGTACAGCACATTGGAAATGCCTACGGACAGGCAACAAACATGGGCCCCGCAATGTTAAAGGCACAAGAATTACTCAACGCGTTTAAGATGGAGGAGGGTGATGATGAACAACCAACCATGATTGTGCTTCTGACCGATGGGATCCCCACAGATGGAGAGGCATTTTATGAAAGCGTTGAAATGTTGTCCCACAATGATAATATAGTGATGTACATTATTGGATTGGGTAATCCTGATGATGAAGGGATGAAACGGGCCGCAAGATTGTGTGGCGGTGAATATTTCAAACCAAAAGATTCAGGTGAATTACTCACATGGTATTCAAAGCGAGCACGGGATCTCACCGTTAAGGTCCGAAGAGAGAAATAATCTCGGATACTCCTTGATAAACAATTTTTATTGTTTCATTTTTATTTTTTCCATTTTTACATAAAATATTTCCCCTTTCGTTTCTTTTTCTTTTCCAAATAGATAATTTATCACCCTCTAGCTTTTTTTATACGTTAGAACCCTTTTTTTGAACTGGCCTTGTCTTATCCTGAAAAGTTCATCTTTCATATTGATCTTGATTGTTTTTATGCCTCTGTGGAGGTTTTGGATCGACCTTCCCTACGAGGGGCGCCATTAATAGTGGGTGCCGATCCACAAAATGGAAATGGAAGGGGTGTTGTATCTACATGTTCTTATGAGGCCCGTGATTATGGTCTTCACTCGGGGATGCCAATTTCAAAAGCATATAATTTATGTCCTCATGGAGTTTATCTGCGTCCCCACCATAAGCGGTACAAAGAAGTATCTAAAATGGTTAAAGAGGTCATTAAACAATACAGCGAAAATTTCCAATCCGGAGGAATTGATGAGGCATACTTGGATGTTTCTGATTATATTACGGATTTTAAGGAGGCTCTAATATATGCAAAATCTCTCCAAGAGAAAGTTTCGGGAACGATTGGGGTATCTTGTAGCATAGGTATTTCCTATACTAAATCTTTAGCTAAGATCGCCTCGGATTGCCAAAAGCCCAAAGGAATCACGGTTATAACTCCGAGAAACCGAAAAAAGGTTCTTGATCCCTTAAAAATTACCAGAATTCCCGGGATTGGAAAAAGATCCAAGCAGAGGTATTATAGAAACGGTTTGTATAAGATTCAAGATTTGCTTAGGTTTTCAAAAAGGCAAATTTTCCATAAATTCGGAAAGCAAGGACTGGGTGCATGGAAAGTGGCTAAGGGGCTGGATCGCAGGCCGGTGAAAGAGGTTCACAAGCGAAAGTCTATTGGGAAAGAGAGGACCTTCCGCAACGATACAAAGAATGAGGATGAGGTTGTCGAAAAGTTAGATTCTCTTAACCAGAGGCTTCATCAATATATGAAAAAATATCATATTATCTATAAGACAATGAATATTAAAATCCGTTTTCGGGGTTTCAAAACATATACCAGGGCCTTTTCATTTACTGGCTATGTATGTAATTCCAGAACTTCATTTCAGAAGGCTCTTGATCTTTTAGAAGAATTTTATCCGATTTCAAAACCGATTAGGTTAATCGGTATTCGGTTTACGAATCTTAAAAAGGAAAGATCTTTTCAACAAATGAGAATTACCGATTATGTAAATCCTCTGGCTGCTTAAAACAATCTCAAGTGGGACATTTTATGTTTTTAAATGAGTTTTCACAAAAAAGCTGAATTTTGAAACTTAATATAATCATTATCTATTTTTTGTTACTCTTTAGGAAATTGGCTTAACAAAATGTAACTTTCATGTATCTTCTTTGTTTTGACTGCATATCTTTAAATTTATTCCGATTTTTCTTTATTCGGAATTGCTTGTAATTTATTAGTTTGTTTCCAGAAAACTTTGAATATCGTTTATCTATTATTAATTATTTATCGCAAAAAGTACTAAAATATCATAGAAGGGAAGAAAAACGTACTCGCCACTAAAAGTTAATAAGGAAACAACCAAGGAGACTTTAGATCTAACCCAAGATATAATTGAAAAATATCCCAAACGGTTAGTCGGTCTCCCTGATTGTAAAAATGCTGCGAAATATTTAAAATCAGAACTCGAAAAATATTGTGATGAAACCCATCTAGATTCCTTTGAGGTTCATCCAGGCTCTTTTTTAGCGTTTCTAAAACTCATGGCTATTGCCTATCTCGTTAATATGGTTCTAATGTTTTTTCCTGGCATTCCAGAGCTGATCTCGGATATCTTTCTGGGAGTTGTTACGATTATTGGATTTAGCCAGTTTGTATTCTATTTTAGGATATTTGATCCATTCTTTAAAAAAAAGGAGGGATATAATGTTTCTGGGGTGGTTAAACCATCTGAGGAACCTAAGTTCCAAATTATAATCGGCGGACATCATGATAGTGTTCGAGAGTATACTTTTCTTCGCAAAAAATTTCAATATTGGTACGGTATCCGAATTCTGTTGGGCACAATTGTTTATCTTTTGGTTGTCGCCGTTATGATTGCGGATGAAATCCACTATCTCATTGTAGGGGCCCAGTTTCCATGGTTTGGGGGCTTCCGGATCTTTGTTTTAGCAGCCTCAATTCTTGTTCTCCAATTCTATTTTTTTGAAGGAAAACAAATCACTCCAGGTGCGGGGGATAACTTGATTGCCTCGACTATGGCTGTTAAAATCGGGGAGCTATTTAGGGAAATGAACAAGAAGGGAGAGATGGAGCTGAAACACACTCAAATCGTGCTTTTAAGTACTGATGCGGAAGAAGCGGGGTTACGGGGTGCGATGGCTTTTGCTAAAAAATATGACGAACAGCTTCATAAAATCCCCACTGCCATTATAAATATAGATAGTATGTACGATGCGGATGAAATTCAGATT
>CAZEPC010000417.1:0-4412 GCA_964513765.1 uncultured archaeon | reverse complement strand
ATTTTCATTTATTAAAGGAGCTAAAGCATATATTGCACATGATGCTTGGCATCCTGGGACTGCGATTAATTTAGCATTTTTTATTTTCTCTCTATATAATTCAGGCATCCCGTAAACCGCATCTTTAAATAAACTTGGACTGGAATGATTCCCATAGTATTCATTATATTTTTTTAAATCTTTTAAGCGGTAATCTGCACTAAGATCAATTACTTTAAGACCCAAATCAAGTAAATCTGGAATCATCTCATGAGAAGTATGATGAGGGACAGCCGTAAAGATAATATCACATTTTTCTTCAATCAAGTCATTTTCTGGAAGATCAAATTTCAATCTTGTTTTATTGTGTAAATTTGGAATAACTTGATGTATATATTTCCCAACATATCTTCTAGAGGAAATATATGTTAATTCAACATCTGGGTGAAAGGTCAAGATTTGAGCTAAAGTACTTCCAGCAAATCCCGAGCCACCAATAATACCAACACGCATTTTAATCTATTTTATTTAATGCGATAAATTATTTTAATTATTTGAATAGATAATATAATTGGAGAATTTTGATAATAATCGGAGTAGGAACTGAAAATAAATTAAAAATAAAAGCAGCTAAAGTGGTTTTCGAATCTATTTTCAGAGAAAATGAAAAAAAATACATAAAAATAAGAGTAAAGTCAGGTGTTCCCCATCAACCTATTGGATTAGAGGAAGTATTGTTAGGATCTAAAAATCGTGCTTTAGAAGCATATTCTTATATTAAAAAAGAATTTCATTCGAAAGATGGAAAAGAAAGTATTGTAAATAATCAAGTAAATTACAAAAAAAACAATGAGCCAAAAAATCTTCTACTAGGAATTGGAATCGAAGCGGGATTAGTAGAAATACCTTATACCAAGAGTGGATATTTTGATTATCAATTCTGTACAATCAAGACTTCTCATATGATATCCTATGGATCTGGACCAGGGTGGGAATATCCAAAAAGAATCGTAGATACTCTACTCAAAGATAGAAATAAAGAATTAGGTGATATCATGGAAAATATTACAGAAGACAAAACAATAAGGTATAATAAAGGGGCCATAGGGCATTTTTCTAAAGAACTAGTAAATAGATTTGAAATAACAACAATGGCTGTCAAAATGGCCCTAATCCCTATTCTAAACCAGAATGAATATCATAAAAATATGGGGGAAAGATAGAAATAGTTTTTAAAGATCATTATTATTCAACTCTTCTAATAATTGCTTAATGTTTTTTATTACAAGTTGATTTATTCTTTTTTGTTTCAATTTTGTTTCCTTGATTAAAAGCATGACCATTACTGGAGCTTTCAATGTTTTACTGGCCGTTTTACTAACTATATTTGCTAACATATTATTTTTAATTCCGAAAAAATTGAATGGATTAGAAGATGAACCAGTATGAACTTCACTGGGTTGAGAAGCTAAAGTAATGGTTCCCAATCCAAATTCATCTTGATCAGTGACGAACAGCAAATAAGAATGCTTTAATCTTATGAGAGAAGAAGAGATGCTAAAATCCCCATGGGACACTTCTGAAGTGGCAATTATATTTAATGAAACCATTTTAATCAACAACTTGAATATGAAATATTGCAATTTATTTAGTAGTTTAATTTAGAAAGAAAAAATCTTTTTTACTGTTTATTTAATTTCCAAACCTGTAGTTTTGATTGCTTCTTTTACTTCAAAATTTTGATGGAGAATTAAGGAAATTGTTCTTGTCATTTTAATGGGATCCTTTGCACCAAAAATATTTCTTCCATATGCAACCCCAGCAGCACCAGCAGCTATAGCTTCCTTAGTCATAGTTAGGACATCAAGAACAGATTTCTCTGAGCCTCCAGCTATAATTACAGGGGCAGGGCAACCCTTCACAACTTCTTTAAAACTATCAATATCTCCTGTCCAATTCGTTTTAATGAGATCTACGCCTAATTCTGCACCCACTCGAGCAACCATCTTTACATTATTGACATCAGTATCATCTGTGATGTTTTCACCCCTGGGATACATCATAGCCAATAGCGGCATTCCCCATTCCCTACATTTCCGGGAAACTAAGCCTAATATTTCTAACATTTTTGAATCATCCTTCCCGCCAATATTTATATGGATGGAAACTGCATCTGCTCCAATTTTCATTGCTTCTTCAACAGTATTAACCAATACTTTATTATTTTTCTCAGTTGAAAGAATATTACTTGCGTTTATATGAATTATTAGACCGATATCTTTCCCATAGCCACGATGTCCGTATATGGGCAGACCTACATGTCCAAGAACCGCGTTTGCGCCCCCTTCCGCCACCATGTCAACAGTGTGACCCAAGTCCTCTAAACCTTTTACGGGTCCTACTGTTATACCATGATCCATCGGAACAATAAGAGTTCTTTTAGTTTTTCTGTCCATAATTCTCTCTAACCGAATTTTTTTCCCAATCCAACCAGACATAATTTATCGTAAGGATAAATCATAAATCACTCAAAAATTTATCAGCTTTTGTGAAATGAGAATACAACTTAAGAATGCTCTTTGTATGATGTTTTTCAATATTTATTAGATATTTTTATATTAATTTGATCATCATACAATATGGAAACCAATATAATATTATTAATAATTACAACGATTGTTAAATCAATTATTCTTTTAGGTTTAGCCAATTTTCTCTATAAAAAATGGAAATCTCAGCGGAAGAAATACTATACTGATTTTCCGATACTTATGGCCACAACTTTTTTAATCTATTCCATAATTAAAATCATGGATGTATATCTTTATCTCTTAGGATATGATTCAACAACTCTTTATAATATCGAAGGAAGAAAATGGGTGATTTTAAAAAATATTAGGTTTATATTTAGTCCTGTTCTTACGATGGGAATTTTGATAATTTTATTGACTTTAATATGGGTTGGAGATAATAAGCGAATACAACTGAGTATTGGGACAATATGGATAGGTGCGGCGATTTTATCTTTGGTATTAATAAAGGATTTAGATAACTTTTATTTGGCAATTGGCCTTTTTAGTGCCCCCGTGTTAGTATTATCAGTATTGACTTTTCTAATCACCCATATTCAAAAAAAATTACCAGAAGTTCATTCTTTAACAATTGCTATAGGATATGTTGCACTAACGATTGCCCAACTAATAAGACCTTTTTGGAGAGAAATGGGAACAGGCAATTTTGGTTCTCTATGGGCTGGTGAATTGTTAGAACTATTAACTTTGTGTATAATAGCTTATGGATATCTCACACCTGCATCTTATGCAAAAAAAAAGGAAATCAAAAAAAATAACACTCAAATGAATAAAAAAAGAGTAGAGAAAAAATTCAAAAATAAAAGTAAAGAAGAAGAATTTAAAAAAATCAAATTAATTAATTAATTGTGAGATACGGGAATTTTTTCCTATTTTCATTGATGTTGATATTATCAGATATATACTAGCTTATGTTAAAAATACTTATACACTTTTGAATAATAATTTAGTATTACAATGACACCACAAAAAAGAAAAAAAATAACCGTGTTAGATTTTTTTCAAAAAAAACAAGAACAAGAAAAAATAACCATGTTGACTGCCTATGATTTTCCCATGGCTCGAGCATTGGATAAAGCTGGTATTGACGCAATGTTGGTAGGGGATTCAATGGGTATGGTAATATATGGAAAGAAAAATACACTTTCAGTCACAGTTGAAGACATAATCAGACATACCCAAGCTGTTGCTCAAGGTGCAAAAAGATCCTTAGTTATCGCAGATATGCCTTTCATGAGTTTTGGAATACCAAAAATTGCATTAAAAAATGCAGGAAGAATGATAAAAGAGGGGGGAGCAAACGCAGTAAAATTGGAAGGAGGAGTGGAAAGGATTGAAACGGTAAAACTTTTAACGAAAAATGGAATTCCAGTCATGGCTCATATAGGATTAACCCCCCAATATTACAATTCTTTTGGCGGTTTCAAAGTACAAGGGAAAAATGCAGAATCAGGAAAAAAATTATTAGACGATGCAAAAGCGTTACAAGAAGCAGGGGCTTTTTCCTTAGTATTGGAATCAATTCCATGGAAAATTGCGAGGATGATAACGGAAAATATAGACATTCCAACTATTGGTATTGGCGCTGGCCCCTGTTGTGATGGACAAGTGTTGGTTAGTCAAGATATGATGGGATTTTTCGAGAAGAGTCCTTTTTCCTTTGTAAAAGAATATGCTAAAATTTGGGATACAATGGTAAATTCAGCTAAAGAATATATCAATGAAGTTAAGAATAAAGATTTTCCAACAAAAAATCACAGTTATGAAATAGCTGATGAAGAATTTGAAAAATTAAAAAAAAAATCTGATTAAATAAGAAGATTGTTCAAGAATTACAGAAAA
>CAZEPC010000416.1:0-4444 GCA_964513765.1 uncultured archaeon | reverse complement strand
GATAATAATGGAATAATAAAAATAGGAAAATTAATTAAATTTATTCTTAATAATTCAAATAATTACAAATTAAAAAAGACTAACTTAGAGATAGAACTTGCAGAAACAATCGATGATGAATATTTCAAAAAAAAGATCGAACAATTAATGAATGAGGGTTTTGATTTTAATCAAATTTGTAGAGGACATGATGTAACCCAATATTTGGCTTTTCTTTTTCTAAATATTTTTGGCAATGAAAATTTAAATAAACCTATAACTATAGAAGAAATTGAGAGCAATTTAAGAATTTCTTATAATTTTGAGTGCTTTAAAAAAACAGATTTATATAATCAAATTCTTAACCTTTGCAATAATAATGGATGGTGTTTTTTAAAAAACTAAATTTTTTCTTTTCATTTCAAACAACCTATTCATTCACAAAATAGATATGATTATTTCATAGCATCTAATTGCATCAGCTTCTTTGGGTGAATCTTTCTTAAATCTGCTGATTATATAGCGAGTACGTCTTTATTGATTGGGATCAAGATTAATCTTCTATTTTCACCCGATCTCGTTACACCTCCGAAAAACATAAATTTAAACGCGAAAATTCAAAAATATTATAGAAGTATCTTCTTCACCTCAATTTTTCTCCGCTTTTTCATTTATCTTACGTTAATTGGTATCGTTCGCGGGAGACGTGTAAAAAACGTCAAAATCAACCAACCAAAAAAAGTGCAAGCGACCAATGCTTATGCTCATTTTATGATTAAATTCATTAAATAGTCCCTATGGATCTAAAGCATGTTTGTTCTATAATTATATAAATCCAAAAAGATCTGAACTTCCTCGATAATTCCCGTTTGCGGGTCATATTCGATGGTATCCAAATAAGGTGCCAGGTCAATGGGCGTATCCTTCAAAAATAGCAGATTCAGCTCATCCAAATGCAACAAACCATCCAGTTCCGTGAGGGGATTTCCGTTTAAATTAAGGATCGTGAGCCTTGAGAGGCTTTTAAGGGGTGCGGTGTCTGTGATCCGGTTGTTCATAAGATCCAGCTCTTTAAGGCGGCTAAGATCTGTGATATTTCCGAACTCCTGCAACCGATTATTTGATAAATATAATTCCGTTATGGTCAGCTTATTGTTTCGGATGAAAGGTTTGGGAAAATTGCAAGCGGAAAGTTTGTTATCGGACAAATCAAGTAATTCAAGTTCTTTGATCGTGCCAAGACCCTTGATCTGCGAGATGGATTTGATCCCCAGATCCGGGAGGTAAAGAAAATTTCCCTCGGTATAATATTTAATCCCATGCACCCTCACCTCTCCCATACATAATTTTAGGTAAATCATTAAATAAACTTTTCTCAAAACCTCCGTATATGTATCGGTTCATCCAAATCGGCGTATTCAAATACATAAATATGCGATGGAGAAAGCACCAACCAGATTTGTTTCTGTAATCTTTGGCAGAAGTTGGAACACCTCTTACAAATCTCTATATTCGACAACCCTTTTGATGCTATCATCTCTTGATATAATAACAATGAAAAAAAAATAAGAAGAAGGTGTTAATTATTATCTTTGGATAATTTCTGCTGTATATTTTTCCTGGTTTTTTCATCGAGGCTATTGAAAACACTTTCGAGCTGCTCCTCCACCTCCAAAAACTTTCTGCAATTTTGGCACACATCAAACCATACCTCCAGGTGGGGATCATAATATTTGGTAGTTGCAATGTCGAAGCAGCAGTCGCACCTCTTTTTGCCGCCCTCTCCGCGTTTAGTAAAATCCTCGAACGGATCATCGTACATTCCCCGCGGATCGCTCAGCATCCCGTTAGGTTCTACATTTCCCTTGTTTTTTTCTTGGGATTCGATCATGATCCAAATAGCCTCGAGATATATAAAAAAATGAAAATTTTTCCTCTCCACGGGCGAAATAAAATGAGGAAAATTTTTATCACGGATTCGGTATGAGGTCAAGCTTGGAGGAATTCTCGGGCACAGAAGACAATGTAACTTTTTTTTAAAAAGTCAGTCCGGAAATTTTTGGACTTTGAGAGGGGAGCGGTCGCTGCCCGACAATAATCAAATTCATTGCAATATCTAAAATAATATTTTTTACATACAGGGATCACTTCATGATCAAAAAATTAATTCATCGAATTTTTTTCCGGAGAAGCGGGCATTTTTTGGAAAATTCTGAAAAGTTTTCACATTCCGTAATAATTCTCCTATTTATTTTGTGAATCTCGCACACATTTCAATGCTTTATATGGGCTTTTTTTGTGATTTCTCCACATTTAGTTGTCCTTTATATAAAAAAGAGTGATATTTTCTCCTAATTTATGAGGTCAGTAAGAACCCAAAAATATGTCAAAACGGTGATTCGGTCGAGATAAGATGAGGTTATTCATTCGGAATTTTATTAAAATATTTATCTCCGCATTATTCACACTGAGATCAAGGATCGGAAAATGGGCACTCTGGGGTATGGGCATTTTCGATCACCTCCGAAAGTGTCGGGATCTCAAAGGCGGAAATTATTTACATTTTTAGGAAGATGATCCCGAATTGGCGCCCTTTATATATCGAGATTTGGCACATACTATTTAGAAAAAAATTTATACATTAAATTTATCGATACGAAAGAAAGGGTTTGAAATGAATAATTACGAAAAGAATTATACCGGGGGGCAACAATATTGCGATGATTGCGGTTCGGGCAATATTATGCCGAATAATCGGGGTTTTATGGTGTGTAGGGACTGCGGGTTAACTGTAAATGATCAAAAAATTTTGGATGAGAGGCCCACAATCTTTGAAAGAAAGAAGAGTCTAACGGGCATCGGGATGACGAATTATGCCCCGATAAATTTTTCTAAAATTGGGACCAAATCAGAACGAGATACTAAATTTAAGAGATTACAGAAATATCATAGGTCCTCATTTCGAGAGAAAAAGCCGGAGCGCAAGGCCGCTAGATTCTTTACTGGGTTAAAACATAGATTCGAGGTCTCGATTCCTTTACAAGTTTATCTTACCGCATTTAATAAAATTTATCACAAATTACCGAAGGGAAAACAATGCCGGAACATCACATATCTTACCAGAGTTCTCTTCTATTATCTAACTAAAAGAAACGGGATCTATCTCTCGCGGACCAGATTATTGAAAGATGGAAACATGTCCGAATGCTTAGCAAATAGAATCATCGGGGATATCTATACGGCAGGTGGAAAAGAAATTATATTTACCGCCCGGAAACCGAAAAAAAATTCACCGGAAAAAAATCCTATGCAAAAGCGGATGGCATTATTTGTAGAAAGGTTTGTCCCCCACAAAAGGGCGATATTCTCTACCACATGCGGTAAAATATATGAGAAGTTCTTAGAAATGCCGTTTGCCCTAAAGGATACCGTACGGGCAGCGCTTAGCGTGGAAATTACCCGGCAAACATTAACCAAAGCCGGAATTTATCAAATTAAAGAAATTTTGCCGCCCTATCAGATTGCGGAATTCTTCAGAATATCGAGATCGATAATCTATTCCCGCATCCGCGAACTCCCTATCGAGATCGGAGCAGGAAGAATGCATATCGGAAAAGGTTCCAAAAGGGAAGAAATGCAAGGCTCAGATATTTCTGCAGTGCCGACCGAAAATATGACGGATAATGAACTCAACCCTGCCAATTCAAACTGGGAACCAGTTACTGTTCTTCCCACCCAAGAAGAGATCACGAAAGCTCTCGAGGAAACCAGCAATTATATCATTTTCAGCTTTTTGGAAGATTCCCGCCTCACCATTTCTTTTGTAGAGCACAAGATACTTACTAATTTCTCCACTTCACATGGCGATAGGCAGAATTATGATCATTCTAATAATAAAATTCTCGGTAAGATCGATCCTCATAGCTGCCTTCCAAATGTCCATGTTAATCTGAACTTCGGGGAGGGGGAGAATGCAATCGAAGGATCCCGCTTCCATTATCACAAAAATAATCCAAACATTAAGAAGAAAAATGTGACTTTTCCGCTCGGAGAGAAAGGACCACCGATCAATCAAAGAGGTGCCCCCGGATCCCCACCCTCTTTAGAACATGGATACCATAGCCCGAATTCTAAAGGAGTATTCGGCGGTGCCGGGGCGTGGATTTTGAGATTTTCAATTGCTCCGCCGGGAATTACATAGCCTTGGCACTCTTCTTATATTTTAATAAGGGGAAAAGTGTCCGCCCTCGATTATTGTACTTCTTCTTACGGGATTGAAATGCCCCGCATCCTCGGTCGAGATTCCGAAGAACGGATCTAAACGCAGAACCATTTTGGAAGGAAAGTAAAACCTATAATTAATTGCATGTAATATAATTAATTATCGTGAAAAAATAGGGGGTTTTAGGTTTTCCTTGACTTGATGAGATGAACATGACAAGGAAAAATTAGAGCAAGATGCGCA
>CAZEPC010000415.1:0-4444 GCA_964513765.1 uncultured archaeon | reverse complement strand
CCCCTCAATCGGGTCGAAAAAACCGATTATGTGGATCTTAAAAAAATGGCTAAAGTTGAGGTCGAAAAGCTCAGAAAAGAAGGAAAATGGGATCAATAATATATATACGAAATACAAAACAATTCAAATTTTAAAAGATTCCTCAAAACCTTATTTTAAGGGTTGTGCCGAATTTTTTTATTATATTCTCTTTTTTATCAATAAGAAAATGGGAAAAATAAATTCTTCTCTAACTTGAGTTTGTTTTCCACCAGCAAATATTTTTTCTTTAAAAGCGGACGATAAGAAATATTTAGGAAAAAATTTAAAACACATTCTCATAATTTCCATGTATTTGGTTAGAATTTAAATTTATTATTGTTCAAATTCGTCTCCACCGCAATTGGGACAAAATCGTGCTTCCCCGGGGACTTCACTATCGCAAAATTTACATCTTTTCAATCCGCCACCAGATTTTTCTTTCTTTGGTGCAAGGGTTGTTTTTCCATATTCTGATGGGGGAACTCCCAAACCCTTTGGAGGTTTTTGTGTTTTTTCTTCCTCATGAAATGGTCCTGGTTTAGCTTGCGGAGGTGGTCTTGAATAACTATCTTGATCTGCATTCGGGACATTGCCACCTCTTGTTTGATATCCTTGTCCGTAGGGTTGTGGTCCGAAACCTTGTCCTGGCTCATTATAAGCCCCTCTGCGTTGATAACCACCTTCTCCTACAGGGTGGCTGGAGCGTGTAATCATATATGCAATAATTCCGAAACATCCACACAAACATACAATACATGCCCACATGGTTTCATCAATATTCCTCTGTTGGGCATCTTTATAGACCCAAAAGGCCAACCCAATGGAAATTATTGTGGATATCACGGAAATTGTTGTAAACATCCCGCCAGAGTTCCCTAAATAATACTGCATTAATGCCATTGTAAGTTCTAGAAGTAAATAACATCATTTATATTTGTTCAATTGGTTGAAAAACAGAAAAAAGAATAATTTTGAATCATTAAACGATGCACCGACTGAGGAATAAAGCCCAGTCTTTAACCATCGGTTTCGTAAGATTCCTTTCAAGGAAATGAAGTGTTTTTTTCGAAGTGGTAAGCAAATATTTTGCATCAATTTCTCTAATTTCTTCGAGTCTCATATTTTCCATCTGCTTCAATGGTTTTCCTTCCTCAATAAAGAGCCCAGTTCCGATATCAAATGCTTCGTCTCTATTATAATTTAATTCTTTAATATTGAAGGCCTTTAGCTTTTGAAAGGCTTCTCTGAGAGGATCATAGCATTGATCTCCCATCCTTCCCATTCGGGAATTGTCGTGAATAACAATTGAAGATTTAATATTGGGTCGAATGTGAAATTTACTTAATAAGTGATTTTGAGAAAGAAATTGACTAAGATGGACGATATTATATTCTTTGTCAAAATCTTTTTGATATTTGGGATAAATGTATTTTAGGGTGTGGAAAGTTTCAGCCGAGTAGGTTATAATGGTCTTAACCTCTGCTTCTTCTATTTTTTTTATATTAAATTGGACAATCTTTTTAAATAACTGATCATTTCCGACCCAGTAATTATCATGCCCCGCTCCAGCGGAATGAATAAGTTTTGGTTTTATCCCGACTTTATTGAGAATTTTCATAACGGATTCTGCAATCTCGGGATAGAGTAAGCCATTTTTATCTTGAAAATCACCAAGAAAATAGCCAATCTCTCCATTATCTGAAATTTTCAATCTTTTATTTTCCTTAATATATGAAATTATGGGGTTTTCTTTAAGATCTTCCTCCTTTTCATAAATATGAGTAAATCTTTGTGCAATTTTTTTATCCTTAAGGAGGTCAATATTTTTTTCATGGGCGTAGGCCCTTAAATCTCGTATTAGATTTGCAAAATTCATAGTTTCGGTGTTATTTGATTGGGCCGAAATGGATACTGGACATTCTAACATACATCGATTGCAACATAAGCAATTAAAAATATCCCAATTTTTCAAGGTTTCCTCAATATCCTCCATTTGTAATGATCTAAGTACTCCAAGTGGATTAAAAATGTGAATAAACCTTGTCGGACACGCTAATGCACATTGTCCACAATTTTTTGATCGGGCGGCATGCATTATTATTTGTTTTTTCTTATGCTTCATTTTTGGTTAAATCCTTTTTTCCAGATTTGTTCAATTGGGTTTTCATGATTCTAATTGTTTCTCGCCTTCGCGTTGGGGTAGCATTGTAAAAATGTTTAAAAAAATGGATTATTTTCCATTTGTATTTGTAATTTTATTTGTATCACCATTTTTATTTTTAGTATTTTTTCAAAACATGGTGTATTGTTTGAATTTCATTCTCTACGTTTTTCATCCTTGCGGGACGCATTACCGTTGATTTTCAGATTTTTGTAATCAAAGGCTCATATGCATTGTAGAGATTAATTCGGTATGAGGTACGTTTTTTGTATATCCTTGTAAAATGTGGGACGGTTCGATTAGTTCAAGTTCGGATGAATATTTATTTATCATCAGAACTTTTTGCTCTCAAATCTCTGCAATGGTTTCCAAGTCTTTCATTCATTATTTCAGTCCTTCGGAAATATTTAAATAACTGGGAATCTCTTATTTTTTGCCCTTTTTATTTACATTAATTAATTTCATAGGGTTGGGTCCCAGTTCTCGAATTTTCTGATCGAATTTAATGACATCCTTTTGATACTTGGTTCCTTCCGCCGCACTACAGAACTCCATAGTGAGCCTCTCCTTTTCTAAGCCGAGAGATTGAATAACATTTTGGGTATAGGATACCAAATTGAAGGCGTATTCATTTCCTGTATCATAATCACACTCACCCCAATGACATCCGACTATAATTACCCCATCTGCCCCTTTTGAAAAGGATCTCATGATTAGATCGGTAGATATACGTGCTGTACAGATGAGTCTTATTGGTCTTATGCTTGCTGGGTATTGTGCTCTAATGGTACCGGCCATGTCTGCCGCACCGTAGCCTCATTTCCAACATAAAAACGCGATAATTTTTGGTTCAAATTCTTGCTTTTTGTCTTTCATGTTGTTTTCTCACAAATCCATTTTGTTCCATCAATTGTATGGAAATCCTTCAATCCATAAATATATAGGATTTAGGAAGCTTTTGGTTTGGCATCTTTGGAAGAAGCTTGCTCCGTCTCTAAAAAGGCATCTATTTGCCTTTCCAATTGCGAATCCCTGTAATAGCGAATAGTCATTGCTTCATTGGGACAAACACTTGCACAGATTCCGCATCCTCTGCATAATATCTCATCAACAACAATGCCTTCTGGTGTTGCTGAAATGGCGCTATAAGGGCACAATCCAACGCACATTTCGCATTCTGAACATGTTTCGGGGTCATTAATAGCTCGTATCAGTTTTATCTGATATTCACCTACATTAATCAACTTACCGATTGATGAAGCAGCTCCTTTGGCTTGCATTATAGACTCTGCAATTGACTTGGGTCCGTGCGCTGCACCAGCTAAAGCGATCCCAGGGACATCGGTATCTACTGTATTTAACCTTGCATGAAATTCTTTTAAGAATCCACTGGGGCTGGTAGAGAGGTTTAGCTTCTTATTTAATTCTTTAAATGTCTTCGATGGTTCCATTGCACAAGAGAGAACGACCATATCGTATGTATATTCGTTTACTGGTGTTGTTGGGCTGACCGTATCTTCTAACACGACCCTTAAATCTTTGGTGTCGTTGTTTTGTCGAATATGGGATACTTTACTTCGTACAAACTTTACCCCAGATTGACGGACTTGTTGGTAATATTCTTCATACATTTTCCCAGATGCCCGGATATCAATATACGCGATAGTCACATCCATATCTGGATAATGGGATTTTACCAATTTGGCATTTTTAATACTTACCATACAGCAAACCCCACTAGAGCAATACTCATTCCTTTTGACATCCCTAGATCCGACACATTGTACAAACAATATGTTTTCAGGGTGTTTTCCATCCGAAGGTCTTACTACATTTCCAACGGTTGGACCATTTGGAGCGAGCATTCGTTCAAATGTCATTTGAGTAATTACATTTTCATATTTTCCATATCCTAAATATCCGTATTCTGGTTCATATTCATCCCAGCCCGTGGCAACGATTATTCCGCCGACCTTGACCTTGATATGCTTTTCTTTTTGATCAAACTCAACGGCTTCCAGTTCACATACTTTTTCACAAGCACCACATTCAATACATGAATCCATATCGATTTGAGCCTTCATGGGTACTGCTTGTGCGAAAGAAACATAAATCGCAGGTCGCGCACCAAGTCCAGAATCAAATTCGCTGGGTGCCATAGCTGGGCATACATCCATACAATCACCACAACCATTATATGAACTATTCGTGTATCTTGGATGTTGGAGGATATCCACTTCAAAGTTTCCAACATATCCATCA
>CAZEPC010000414.1:0-4447 GCA_964513765.1 uncultured archaeon | reverse complement strand
AAAACCCTTTTCCAACTCAAGGATTACATTTTTTTTCTCTTTCATTCTTTATTGATCTAGTTTTTTAATTATTCCTTTTGCGGCAATGATACCAGTTACTGCAGCCCCTACTATTCCTCGAGATAACCCTGCGCCGTCTCCGGCAAAAAATAAGTTATCGTATTGTTTTGACTCCAAATAATTTGTAGTAATTACTCGTTTGGCACTTCTCTTAAACTCGGGGGCATAAATTAGTGTACTATCATTATTTATTCCCGGAATAATCTTGTCCAATATTTTTAAGCCCTCCAGTATATCTGTGATAAATCTGAAGGGGTAAGCCATGGCAATATCTCCTGGGGTGGCATCCTTTAAAGTCGGTTGGATGGGATTTCTCTTTATAGTCGAGTGACGTGATCTATGTCCCGCCTTTAGGTCTCCAAGAGTTTGAATGAGAGGCTTGTAGCCTCCTAAGATAGAGGTTTGTTTACTGATGGATCTCCCGTATTCGGTTGTGTCTTCCAAGGGGCTTGTTAGCTCTTGCCGAATTAAAAACGCAAAATTGGTGTTTTCTGACTCCCCATCTACAGTGATTTGGTGTCCATTTACTCCTACAATGTTCTTTTCATAGTTTTCTTTCACTACAAACCCTTTATGGTTTACGCAAAATGTTCGGATGAAATCCTTGTATTTGGGAGTTAAAATGTGGAATTTGGGATCCCTTTGGACCTTTTCACACACATCTTTCATAATGATCGAAGGCACCTCAACTCGAACGCCTATATCCAAAGCTTCATGAGCTGTTTTTATACCCACCTTCTTGCATTGTTCTGCCAACCATACCATCCCCCACCTTCCAGGTGCGAGTAAAAGAAAATCGAACCGTTGTTTTTCTCGATCTTTGAAGAAAAGGTTCTTATATTTGTTAAAGGATATCACTTTCGTGTTTGGGACTATTTTAACCTCGAATTCACTCTTTAAGTAGTCTGATATTGATTTAATAATTTTAGGTGTGTTCTCCGACCCCAATAGTCTTTGTTTGATAGGTATGAATCTGGCATCCGCCGCAGTCGCTTTTCTTTTTAATTTTTCTAAAGATGATTCATTACGATGGGGATCAAAAACATTATCAGGTGCTCCATGATTCACAAAAAAGGAATCTATATCATGAATAACATCGTTCGCTGTAAGGTCTACATTGGTACATAATTCACCTAAATTTCCCCCAATGTTTTCGTTAAAGTTTAAGATTCCTGAAGACCATGCACCAGCCCCCCCGACTCCACTCATTATGTTACAAGGGTCGCATTGTGCGCATTCATATTCCTCCAATTGAGGACAATGGCGTTTTCCAATGTCAGGACCGGCATCGAATAATGTGATTTGAATTTTCATATCTTTATGCTTTTGTGAATATAATCCCAACTGCCTCGCAGCAAACAAGCCCGCCGAACCGGCACCCACAATTCCCACTTTTACCGTAATCATTTCTAATAAGGTAACAAAAAGACCTCAATAAAAATGTGGGGAAATGAATTAAGAGAAAAATTCAGAAACAGCAAGAATATACAAAAAAAGTCCACTCTAATATCCGTAGGCAGTCCCATCACATCTTGGTTCGGAACCTGCCCACAAAACACCAGTTTTCGGATTTCTTTTAATTATCTGGCCGTTTCCAAAGACTCGCCTGGCAAATTTATTGGTGATTAAGACTTCATGCCCCCTCTTCTCCAACTCTTTTATGGTTTTCTGGGGTATTCCTTCCTCTAAATGAATTGATCCGTTAGGATCTCCTCCTTGGATACAAAATCGGGGTGCATTTAACGCCGCTTGCGGTTCAAGTCCATGATCGATCATTCTAGTTAGCACTTGTACATGTCCTTGGGGCTGCATAATTCCCCCCATTACTCCGAAGCAGGCATACAAATCATCCTCTTTGGTTGCCATACCAGGTATGATTGTATGGTAGGGTCTTTTTTCGGGGGCTAATGCGTTGGGATGGTCGGGCTCTAATTCAAAACAGCATCCTCGATTCTGCAGAACAAAACCGGTATCTTTCGGAACTATTCCTGTTCCAAATCCAGCGTAATTACTATTAATGAAACTGCATGCATTTCCTTCCCCATCCACCACGGAAAGATAAACTGTATCCGAATGCCCTTCAGGTACGCCATGAGTATGGCTTAGATTAGCTTTTTCCATGCTGAGGAGTTTTCTCCTCTTATCAGCGTATTTTTTGGATATTAATCCTTCTATGGGAATATCTTCAAAGGTGGGATCCGCCACCCAGTGCTTTGCATCGGCAAATCCTAACCGGAGTGCCTCGATTAAGAGATGATAATAATCGGGAGAAACTAAATCAAGATCAGCAACTTCAAACTCCTCTAAGATATTCAGAGCAATAAGGGCCGTAATACCTTGGCCGTTGGGAGGAATTTCATAGATATCAACCCCTCGATAATTGGTGGAAATCGGCTCCACGAGGCAAGATGTGTGTTTCTGTAGATCTTCAGTGGTCATTGTACCCCCTTTTTCCTGCAGAACGTCCACAATCTTTTCGGCCACCCATCCTTTGTAAAATCCATCCTTCCCTTGCTCGGCTATTTCTCTGAACACCCTTGCTAAGTTCTGATTTTGGAATATCTCTCCTGGCTTTGGAGCAATCCCATCCAAAAGTAATTCTTTACCGTTTTTCGTGTTCCATAATTTCATTTGCCCCAAACTCCATCCGTAGGCAATCAATGGACTGACGGGAAAACCCTCCTCCGCCAAGCGAATAGCAGGTTGTAGAGCCCGGCCAATATCCATCGTTCCAAAATCTTGTAAGGTATCTATCCATCCTGCCACGGTTCCTGGAACAGTCACCGCATGAGGACTTTGTCCGGGTATCTTTTTACCATTAGTTCCATCTTCTCTTATTTTCTCGATCGTTAAATTCTTGGGGCATCTTCCGCTCCCGTTTAAACCTTTTACATGTTTTCTCTTATGGTCATAATAGAGGCAAAAACAATCTCCCCCTATACCTGTTGACATAGGTTCCACCACATTAAGTGCTGCCGCAGTTGCAACCGCCGCATCCGCCGCATTGCCCCCGGACTGTAATATTTCCACTCCAGCTTGAGCTGCAAGCGGTTGGCTGGTGGCCACCATTCCATGCCGTGCCAATATTGGTGAACGCCTCTGTGGGAATTGTAAGTATTGCTCAAAGTTCGGCTTATTTTCTGTCATACAATATATTATTCGTAATGTGGGTAAAAAAAGCTGAACAATCGGGAAATTTTTTTATCCGAAGAACCGAGATATATCTTACATAACACAAGTTGATCAAGATGAAATCCGAAGATATAAAAGATGTGGTAGTGTACGGAACTGGTGCTATCGGGTCTGTAATAGCCACCTTTTTGCAAGATCATAATCTGAGTAAAGCTGAAGAACAGAGGAAAAATATTAAATTGGTGGGAAGGGAGCGAATATTTAGGAAGATTAAGGAAAATGGACTTAGTTATATTCCCTATGATGAAAATAATGAGAAGATTCACACCGAAGGCTATGAACTATATACAAATATCAAAGACATTAAATCGGCGGACCTTATTTTCCTCACAATGAAAGCCCATAATCTAAAAGAGAGTTTGGATACCGCAGATCATTTGCTCAAGAATAATCCCTATGTTTTCATTACCATGAATGGTTTAGGCCTTAAAGATATCATAAAAGATTACGTGGACGAAGAGAAGATAATTGAATGCATTGTAAACTATCCCAGTCATTTAGAGGGAAATACGGTAAAAAATTCCGGGGGGAATTCAAACTTTATGGTAAAGGAAACGGAGAATCCTCCCGTAGATAAATTGATTGGGTCGCTTTTTAACCAGGATAAATTTGATATTCGGATAGTTAACGATTTCTACCTTAAACAGTGGAAAAAAGCCATTATGAACATCGGAATGAACGGAATTTCTGCCATTACTATGATGAAAGTAGGTGAAGTTTTAGAGAGGAAGACTTTAGGCAGAATTATTAAACATCTCATTCGAGAAGCGATAAAAGTTGCCAATAAGGAAGGGATTGAATTTGATGAAGATATGATTGAATACTTTTGGAAATTTGCAGGCCGCGATCCCACCCATAAAACGAGCACGTTACAGGATATCGAAAGAGATAAGCCCACCGAGGTGGAGTTTATGAATGGGTATATCGTAAAAAGGGCCAAGGACTTTAATCTTGAAATGCCCGCAAACAGGGCTATTTTCACTTTGATGCGATTAGTCGAGGAGCAATAAAGATAAATAGCTGTTTTTCTCAATTAACATGATAAGTATTTTTTTGTATTTAACAACAATAAAGTGAGAAAAATGGTCAGTGATACGGGTTTTTATATAACGCTAGGGATAGCAATCTTATTAGGTGTGATGCTATTTGGAATTCTTTACATGCTTAAGAAAAAGTTCTCTCCCGATATGATGAG
>CAZEPC010000413.1:0-4479 GCA_964513765.1 uncultured archaeon | reverse complement strand
TTTTATTTCCTTTTTCTCTTTCAGATGCTTTTCAACCTTTTCTGGATGTTCTTGGGGGTCCGGATACACCCCATTGGCATTAGGGTTATTCAAAAACCATTCAATAAACTTTTCATTATCCACTCCGGCAAACCATGTGTAAAAACAGCTACTCATTCGGTTTTTAGGATCTCTCAGCCCGCATCCTTTTTCCCCGATTGCTTTCCAAATAATATCCAAATCTGCGGTTGCATCAATAATGGCATTTGCTTTGATCCCAAATCTCCCGCTTTTATTCTCGAAAATTACTCCCGTAGCCTTTGGGCGGGAATCATTCACGCCTTTATTTTTTTGCACAATGGTATCGACCGCGGTGGTATGAAATAAGAGTTCAATTCCTTCCTCTTGACACATCTCAATAAGGGTAACTTTTATTGCCTCAGGGTTTAACCATTCCTCGCCTCCCCTCATTTCCTCGCAACCCGGTTCGGTTTTCCATAACCCATCAGATCCCCCTCTCTTAATGATTCGATCCTTAATCTCTTTGGGTATTCCTTTGGTGGTTACCGCCCCTAAATTGTTAATAAAGCCCCTTTTCTCCCATTGGACAACCATTGAATAGATTGATTGCCCTCCGAGGAAGCCAAACCGTTCTACCAGCATGACTTCCATCCCTTGCCTGGCTGCCGCAATGGCCGCAGTCACTCCTGTTTGGGATCCTCCCACGACAAGCACATCATAGTCTCCCACAATAGGGGTCTTTTTTTTGGGTTCCTCGTAATATTCTATTAACGGCTTTTTCGTGTAAGGATCAAATTTATGATAATCGGCTTGATTCTCAGATTCATGTATGTTTTCTCTTTCTTCCGAATTTTTGCTCATAAGAAGAAAAACTAAGCACTTAAAAAAAATGATTTGATCTGGAAAAAAAGCTGGCCAGTTTTTCTCCATAGTGATCAAAAATCTTCCCGGAGATATCGCGTTCTATAAACAATGCAGCGAATAAGATATACACGTTAAGATATAGGTAGGTGTGCATAGTCAAATTTCCTTGATTTCCCAGCAGCCATTGCACAGGTATCACTATGAGAACAAACGCCAATATTATATTAAACCAGCTCCGTTTATAGACCTTTCTGAAGGGATTACCTGTTCTTATGTAGGTGAAATAGAAAAGCGGATAGAGTATCCATGTAAGGGGATTCCATTTTTGATTTAGAAATGGTAATGCTTTGGTTAATTTGTTCTTTCTCTCTTCTCTTTTCTTAGTTTCTCTGGCGTAAGTCTCTCCCTCATACCCCCGGGGATACCCAATAAGAAGCGCGACCAGGATGGCGGCAAATATATTTATTATATACAAGGCCTCGGGATATTCATCGGCAAAGGAATAGAACGGTTGATATGGGTCCTCATCCTCCATAAATATTAACTCTAAAAAGGTCATTGCGGGAGATTGGCTTATGTAAAATTCATCCTCGTCAAAATAGGACCATAAATGGACAGATTGCCAAAAATTGAGCATAACCACATTTTCTAAGCCGTACTCTTCCCGACTATTGGTGCTCACATTTACCACCGTGAACCAATGTCCCTTTCCATCCCCAATATATGCATTCAAACCGAAACTCTTCATAAGAGAGACTGTGACCGCGGCTTGTCCATCACAATCATCTTGGGCGGGTTTTGTCCACCCGTTGTTTGCCATTTGTGAAAGAATTTCATGAGGGCTTGCTTTATAATCACTTATGCCGTAAACCTCCGAGTCGGAGGTCCAATTCACGATATATCGGCGCACATAGAAATCGATCACCATCGCTTTTTCCAATTCGTCCATTTCTGTCCAATTCACGGCATCATATTGGTAATATTGCCACGAATAAATCCAATTCTTCAGCTTTCCGTCGTTATAATAGGTAGAATATTTAGTTGAGTTCGTACCGTTAATTGGTGGATGTCCATCTAGCCAATCTTCAAAGTCCTCCTTGACTTTCTGCACATATTCATCTTGGGGGGTGATGAGTTTAGATACATCCGTTTCATGTGTGTAGTAATCGTCCCAAAAAGAGGGATCGGGTACAGTGGCTAAGAACGCGGAAAGTGATATAGTTAAAAAGATTGCGCCAATTTTAATTGAATGAATGATACGGTGCGATTTCTTTTTGTGTAAAAAGATATAATAAAGGAAAATGAGGATAACAAGATCAAACATAATTCCAGGATACCCCGATAGGACAAGCATTAAAATATTTAGGACCCAAACAGGGATCCCGATGAGGATACCCGCGGTTATTTCTTTCTTACGCTTTAACTCACCAATTGATTTTTCTTTATTCTGCGGCTTTCCAGTATCCTTTTGTTTTTCTTTCTTCATTATGAAAATCTGGTTTCTCTGATTTTAAATAATTTTTCCAAATCGATTGATTTTTGTAGGGAGACCTCTTTCTTTTTTTATAGAATGTATAATACAGATGATCACAAAGATATGATCCCCTTTCCGGAATACGAATCATGGATGCATAAGAGATATAATCTGCAGCATGAAACTTTGGAGGAGAAGAAGGAACGGTGGAAGCATTTAAATTATTGGGAAAGGCTTTTCGATAGTTTAATAAGCCATTTTATCGCAACTTTTCAACTTTATCGCCCTGGTATTCGCCATGTTATGTTTAAAGTGGTCCGCCTCTTCTTTAGGATTCAGTTTAAGATATTTAATCGGTTTAAGGTGTACGGGAGAGAAAATATCCCTGAGGAGGGTGCAATTTTTTATGTGAATCATCCCGGGCAATACGATCCGATTCTCTTAATGTCTGCGGTCCCCTTTGAGGTTGGGGCCTTTTTGGCCTGGAACCGGAGCTGGTTTATGGAGATGATTGGGAAATATTATGGGATGATCTCCAAGGTGAGAAACGAGTCAAGGAGGGAATTGGTAGAGAGGATGGTTCGACAGCTTCTCACGGGAAACCGCTATTTTTCAATTTGGCCCGAAGGGCACCCAAATTATACTGGTATGGTTGAACAAGGTTTTTCCAGCATTGTTCGGGTGTATGCCACCCTTAATTATGATAAAGATAGAATCCCCTTTGTGCCCGTTCTTATTCGGGGTGGGGGGGTGTATATACCAGGATTCCATTATGGTCCCATCGACCTTCATTTTCTCGAGTCCTTTTACTTGCCGCGTAAATGGCTCAAGAAGCCCGAGGATGGTGGAAAAACTCCCCGGGAGATAATTGACTGGATGATGCTCAAACTGGCACGGGCACAAAAGCAACCAACTTTTATTAAAAATCGATTACTGGAGGCAAAACGCTTATCATACCGCTTAAAGGATAAACCTTATAGGCATCATATGGTGCATCATCTTCATCATCTCCGCCATATTATTGAATGGGGCTGGGCCAGAAAGGTAAATAATATCCGAAATATCATTATGCCCAATCCAGAAAATGAGGAATTTAACCAAAAAGTTGAAAAAGAAACCTTAGATCAATATCTGGAGATGAAAAAGCAATATGAAAATATCTCTGGTGCGGCTAAAGATCCCATTATCACTCCAAAAGGCTTTCACGGGGTATATCGGCAGTTTATGAATTTTAAATGCACATCTGAAGATGTTGATTGTGAAAAAATTATAAAGGAACAAAAAAGGGCCTCGGGGATAGGAAGATCGCATCCCCCTATGATATCCAAGAGTGCTTCGCGCCTACGGTTTAAAAGTCATGTTTTTGTTATGGAGGGTGAAGATGCATATGATGTTTTTCTTTGCTCTTGTAAATGCTGTGGCTCTTCGAGGGTCTTTATTTTCAATACGAAAAAATATTATTCTGGATAAAAAAATCATTTTTTGGTTTTGTTCAATGGGAATTACTCGTTTTTTAAAAAAAAGATAAATAGATTTTTTAACAACTATAAATAAATATTAGATAATCACTTTTGTGAGGTTTTATTAAAAATGGCTGAACTGAAAGAACTTATTGATAAATATAAACCAAGACTTGAAGACGAAGATTTAGAATGGGAAGAACTCCCAGAAACGATCGAATTACTCGTGAAATTCGCAAATCAAAATGAAGAATTTGAATTCGAATTTGAAATGGATACCATCACATGGCAATTTGAAATCACCGATAAACCGGAAGATGAATGGATGTGGGTATCTGTTGATGAGGGTAAATTTGAGGGAGGACAAGGAAAAGCACCTGGGGAACCAGATCTTGTCTTCAAGTGTGATGCTGAATTGGCTGCTCAAATGGTTGCCGGTGCGGTAGATTCTAATGCCGCGTACATGAAAGGTGACCTCAAGTTAGAAGGTCCTATTCCAAAGGGTGTGAAATTCCAGACTGTATTAGCCCTTTTCAAGGATGAATTAGAATTCTACGAAGAATAAAACTTAAACTTTCACTAAAGACCAGATGTTTGGTTTTTAGCTTGTTATTTTTTCTCTTCATTATTTTTTATTCCTAATTCTCTTTTTTACTTCATGTAGAATTTATTTTATTTTTT
>CAZEPC010000412.1:0-4484 GCA_964513765.1 uncultured archaeon | reverse complement strand
GAGACCTAAAATTTCTCCAGGTTTTGCAAAAAGAGATACATTTGAAAGAACTTCCGTTCCTTTTTCGTATTCAACACTGGCGTCCCGCATGAAAATATCAAAATGCTCCCCAATTTCGCCATAATCTTTTAGAGTATAATCCTTTTTAAGTTGAGCACTTTTGCCAACGAATGTTTCTTCTTCATCATCTTGGGATTGTGTAGTCTTTGAAGCCAATTTTTACCCTTTCCTATCTTTCATTACATGGAGGAACTAGTGAATAATGATTATTGATAATATATTGAAATTCTGTTCTATTTTGATGATAATAATAATGTTAAAATGATAATTTTTTGTAATAATCTTTTGTATCAATGCAATTGCGACTTATTGATATCATTTGAATATTATTGCTTTAGTAAGCAAATCAAGAATTTTATAAAATTTTAATGGAATTTTTTGTAAAATTTGGACAAAAATAGTTCCTTTTTAAAAAAATATTTTATCTACTCAAGGGAGCAAAGAAAGTATAATCCAAAACACATAGGCAGGGATAAGTGTATTAAGAATATTATCAGCAACCGCCTTTCCATACGCATCGATTAAAATAAAAATGACTGCCCCAATAAACGCAAGAAGATTGTCCCATCCTGCGGGAGTTGCCTTATGGAATGTATGGAACACTAAAAATACGCTAATATATGCAGAAAAAGCACCCGCTAACATCCCTTCAAAAGACTTTTCAGGGTACACTCCAAAATTTTCCATTTTATGATCCCCAAAAGATTTCCCGATAACTGAAGCAGCAGCATCTGCAATACAAGAAATCATCGCAGCAGAAAATATAACCGCATCATAGGGAATATAAAGGAGAGAAGCCAATGAAAGTAAAAATGGAACGGAACTAATATAGGTATAGCTCTCGGTACTGGGCTCTAAACTTTTGAAATACCACTTATGTGCCCAATCAGGACAATATTCGAAGTGGCTTAGCCTTATACTGTCCGCATATGAGAACATCAGGACAAAAAACCCTGCAGCTAAAAGATAGACTCCATTTCTGAAGGCAATTGGTGTTAAACCCCAATTATTCAAATTATCTTGCATGAAATCTGCATTTGCCAACCCATATACTCCAAAAACAACCCCCAAAATGACAATATGAAGAAATTTCCGGGAAAGATCCTTGATTATATCTTTTCTATGACTTTTTTCATCATATGCGTTTTTTAGTTTCTTCAAGAATTTATCATAATTTCTTTCTTCTACTAATTCTGGATTCTTTTTGCATTTTCTTCTATATATATTTATATTTAAGCCCTCAATCCATATTAAAATCAATATATTTATGATGAAAATAATTAAATTGAAATTTCTCGCATTTTTGGCAGCTACTGATTCTTTATCCAAAAAGGTTAAGAACATATAACCCATGACGAAAAATAAAACACCATCTATTATTTCGGAATATCGGTATGGTTTCTTTTTCTCATTATCCCAATTAACACGGACATGATTAAGTACAATAAGCCCCATTCCACAAAATATAAGACAATTCAAGATTGCAAAAATATCCATTAAATTAATTAAATGATCTTTTAATTATTAAGCTTAGCGTTTTTGCTTGCCCATTTTATTAAAAAATCAGCCAATTTTTATCAAAACGAGTAATATCAATCCGATAACAATGTTATTTAGTAAATTGTCGGCAATTTTTCTCACGTACATATCAATTAACATGAAAGCAATGGAAGAAAGAGTTGCACCCGCCACAATCAAATATAAGGATTGATCTGGGATTGGATATAAAAGAGAAAATATGATAACACCCATCGCGGTCGAAAGAGCACCAGCAATGGTCCCCTCCCATGATTTATTAGGAAAATTCCCCACATTGTCCAATTTATGCTTTCCAAGATTCTTACCAACAACGCTAGCTAACGCATCACCAATACAAGATGCGAAGGCTGATGCAAAAAATACTTGCATGGGAATATTGGGATGGAGGAAAAGAAAGTTCGCAAGTAAAATTGAGGAGGCAGAGTTAATAGTCCAAGCTTCCCTCTCAGGCTCCAAAGAGTTCTCAAACCAAAAATGTGCCCACCGGGGAAGATATATCCACTTCTCCATCCGAAAAAGATCTCCGGTCATCATCATGATCCAAAAGAATCCGCCCACCAGAAATAGTAGAAAATTTCTAAATTCAAAGGGTTCCAAGCCATAATCAGAAAGTTTATCTTGATTTTGGATGGAATATTCATACAGAATAACATAAGCAGAGAATTGTAAAACATGTAAAAGTTTTCTGGAGAGATCTTTTACTTTATCTGCTTTTTCAGCTTCTTCTGGTGTAGAATACTTGGACCGCATTTTTTCTAGAAATTTATCATAGTTTTCATCTTCCCGAAAATGAGGATCCCGTCTTTTTCTAATCATATTAGGAAAGACATTAAATAACAGGAAAAAAATCGCCAAAGAACCGTAAATAGCAAACATTATACCATAATACTTATTTTCCACAGAGGGATCAGAGTCTATGAGATATAAAACATAAATGCCCATTACAAAGAATAAAATGACCTGTAAAATTTCCGAATACTTAACATCCTTCTTTTTGG
The DNA here is from genome assembly GCA_964513765.1 of uncultured archaeon. Lineage (GTDB taxonomy): Archaea > Asgardarchaeota > Lokiarchaeia > Sigyniarchaeales > Promethearchaeaceae > CAZEPC01. Next base: position 1,887 of record CAZEPC010000412.1, on the reverse strand, counting down.
ACTCATTCCAATGCTTTAATGTGTGCCATCCCAAAACCAACCCAATTATCCACAAAAAGCAAGCATCCAGTAAAGCGAAGGTATTAAAATTCATTTGATACATGTACAAGAATAGAAAGGAAAAATAGATTTTCAAGTTTTTTGATTAGAGGTATTTAAAAAAATAGATTATGATGCTGCAGCCCCAGCTCCATTCCCGTTTGCAAAATCAATAGCGTGGGAGAAAAGCTTTTTCAGATATTTGTGATCTTCTTTAGATAGTTTCTTTTTACCATTATCACCGTCATCATCATCTTTATCATTGAGAAATAGTGAAATAATAAGAAGGAGTGCATTTGTAACCGCTTCCTTTAGCTCATCAAGATCATCCTTATGTGCAATTTTTAACTGGCGCATGAGTTTCACAATCTCTCTATAGACGAATGATTCTTGAAATTCACCTGGAAGCAACCCTTGTTTCTTTTGGTATGCCTCTAAAATTTCACCATACATCTCATTCTCCCATTCCTTAGGATTAACGGCCATTTTCATTTGAACATCCTTTTTGAGCATTTTTTACATTTTAGAATACAAATGCGATTTATTCAATTATTAACAATAATTACTTAATCGTAATTGCTTATGATTTATTGTAATATTGGTATGATACTCTATATTAAATAATCCTATATCTTAAATATTTTTGAAATTTTTTCAAAAAAATTTTCAAATAACCCTATTTAACAACATAAAAAAATGGCCTAAAATACTTTTCTGATTGAAAGTTCAAGGAAAAAAAGGAATATCAAAAAAAGCCGTGCATTAGTGTCTATGGTAAATATAACGGAACATTATTAGAAAATCTTTTATTTTCTAAGCAGAGCGATTGTTCTAAAATACAAAATATATAAGGGTCATCGCGATACCCGTTGCGATTGGATTGAGAAAGTTATCGGAGATTTTTCGGGCATACCTATCAACAAGATAAAACGCAAACGCTGCCGCCAAAGCCATGAATTGAATTTCCAAAGGGGATGAAGTTGGTTCGGTCAAGTTCATAATATAATTCAATCCAACAACCACCAAATAAGTCGCGACAAACCCAGCAATATATCCTTCTCTTGTTTTAGGATCATTTCTATTTCGTTTTTTTCCAAATTTTTTTCCAAAAATACTGGCTGCGGCATCCGAAACCGCACTTATGACGACAATGGAGAATATTATTTTAAAGGGCGCGAAATAAAAAGGCACCCAAGCCAGTATCATTAATGTAGAACTATTAAATGTATTCAACTCCTTTGGGATGATCATATCTTCAGCCCAATTTCGAGCAAATAAACTTAATTTCTTAAAATTTGTGAGTCTAAGGAGATCAGCGATAACCATCATAAAACAAAAGGCAAATGCCACAGAAATTGGCCAGAATACTGCCATACACTCATAATCCCAAACTACACCGCCCATCGATATACCGTCTAATGCATATCCAACATAATAAAGACCGATTACAACTCCTGGAGGGATTAAATGCATCAGCTTACGAATTAAATCAGCTTTAAATTCATCCTTCTCTTTATATTGTTTCTTCACTTTTTCTTTCCATTTCTTAAAATCAGTATTTACATCTTTTTTCTTCTTATTTTTTTTGGCCAAATGGAGATGTATAGGCCAAATAATAAATTGGACAGTAGAGGAGTTCCAGATATGAAAATAACATTGATGGCGTACAAGCTCATTTTCAATATGTGTTTGAAACATCCAGGGATAGATAATCGTGAGGAGAAAGAACATTAGTGCAACGATCATTTCATTTTTAAAATATTCAGGATGACCCTTCTTTTCCGGGAAATTCTTTGATTTTTTCGCATATCGATAGGTTAGAACCCCAAATATGAAAAAATAAATTTG
>CAZEPC010000411.1:0-4494 GCA_964513765.1 uncultured archaeon | reverse complement strand
AAGCCGAAGAAAGGAATAAAACCGTAGATGTAATGTCCATAACCAGAAATCTTATGGAGATATCAGATATTTGTATGCTCCGGTATAAAGCACAGAATGCTAAGAGAAAGCTGGAAGATATCCATACAAGAATGCAAAGAATCGGTGTCGAGGATGAAGAAGTATTAGAGGAGATCTATAATTGGATTAAAACACTTGGAGAAAAATATCCCGATGAAGAAGATATGTTAGAGGACGCCGATGCGGATGCCTTAGATAATAGTATCCAGACTATAAACCAATATCTTAACGCACATATGGGTATTTGAGAAGTCTAAAAAATTAATTTTTTCTTGTTTAAGCTACTTTTGGAATTAAAAAGTCAATGATACCTCTGAGCAATTTTTCCCCACTTTCTTCCCCGTATCCACCCCAGCCATCTTCCTTTAAAAATTGCGAGAAAGAGGAGGTAATCACTTTCCCTTTGCCAAAACGATTAAGGTTCAATAAAGGAACGGATCCTATTTTTTGATTCGTTTTGCTTATCAAATCCCGCTTAATTGTGGCAGGAGGGGAATACAACAGGGGATGAGAGTCGATCGGGCCTTCTTTTTCTATCCCCTTGGACGAATAAGGAATCAAATAAGAAGCCCCATCTTCACCAATGATTATATGATCTCCAGGATTGAAAAATGAAAAGACGGGATGAGTCCGCTGGGATGTAATTGGTATAATCAGCGCTCTTTTTGATTTTTGATAATAATTTTCATTGGTATGGAACAACAGACAGTAAGGTATTTTCTTTATCCCCGTCAATTGATTGAGAACGTTTATAGACCCCCTATTCTTGGGAAAATTACAGTCACCTGTATAGGATGATGTAAGTAATATATTTCCGCCTTGATATACATATCGTTTCAGATGCTCCAGTTCGGAGGGATGAAAAAGAATTTCAGACCGAGATCTTGGACGGGGATTGCCAATAATTATCAGTCTTTGCTTTTTTAAAAATTCAAAATCATCCAGAAAATCATTTTTACTGGTAAAATTGATAAAAAAGTCTTTTTTACGGAATAAATTCTCAGGAAAAGAGCCTATTTCCTCCCCATGGCACTGGTCAATTAGTATTTGGGAGCTAAGCATAAATTTTACCCCAAACAATATGTTTCAATTCAAGAAAAAGTGGGTTACAAAAAATAATTTATAGATCTAATTCATTTTTCAATAGCTGCTTGTCGGTAATTTTATAGGATTTTTCGATGGGTTCCTTTCCTTTTTGAATTACAGCCACATCAATCCCATTACCAGAGGCAATATCCCGTTGAATAGCGGATCGAACAGCCTTAACAGCCAGCCTTATTCCTTCTTTCTCATCGAGATTCTCTTTCCATTCGGTTTCTAAAACCCCTAAGGCAAATCTTGAGCCACTACCCACAGAAGCATAATCTTCCGAGAGCATTGAACCATAGCCACCCAAATTGAACAGTTTCGGGCCCTCTTCCTCTGTGTATCCTCCAATTAAATGGCCAACTTGATACCAGCCTTTTTTATTATAGAGAATATTTTGAAGAAGCTTCGCGGCTTGTTCTACACCCATCTTTGTTTTATTCTCAAGATTATAAATTTCCGTTTCGGCTTTTAGTAAATCTATGAGATAAAGTGCGTCTGCAACTCCACCTGCAATTGTCATATAAATATACGGTTGAATTTGATGAAGTTTTTTCGCATTCTTATTGGCAATTAGCATCCCCATTGTTGCACGATTATCAGTAGCCATCACAAGGCCATCCTTGATTTTTAAAGCTACGGTAGTAGTGCCTGTCTTTTTTTGGGGCAATTCAGTCCTTTTATTTACCTCAAATCCTTCGGCCTCATCGGGTGTTAGCTCTATAAAATTAATCTTTAGCTTAGGATTTTTTCGGGTTGGTATTTGATCCATTATTCTTCAATAGAAACATAGTTGATAATAGCAAAAAAATTTTTGTGTTTTGAAATTTAGTGTAATGTATAGAGATGTCAAAAGAAAAAATCATATCCTTTGTGGGGAAAAGTTATGCAAAAAAGGGATTCACATTTTATTTTCAAACAGTCAAACCAATATGCCCCCCGAAATGTAAATATTACCAGACATGCATGCAAAATTTAGAGAACGAGACAATTTACCGGGTGAAAAGGGTACTTAAGAAAAATATGGATTGTCCATATGATCTCCACGAGGAACCCATGAAACTGGTTGAGATTATAAAACCTAGTGTGGAGGTTTCGATGGAAAATAAAGATATTTTCTTGGGTTCAATCATAAAACATAATTCCATAGATTGCAATAAGGAGGATTGTAAATACTACAAATACTGTGTACCCTCAAAATTAGTGGTTAAAAATAAAGAACGGGTAAAGGTCTTGAAGAAAGTAAAAAGAATTAAAAAATGTCCGATAGGAAAGCATCTCACTATTGTGAAATTGGAGAAAAAAGATAACTAAGCAGATAAAAAAGATACGAGATAAGAGATACACTCTCTTTTCTTAGTAAGTAAGAGTTAAACTCCTTTTATGGAATTTTACTCAGAATCTTCTTCGGATTCATCAATTTCAATCTGTTCTTCTGCTTCTTCCACATCAACATGTTCATCATCATGGTCATGATCATGATCGTGGGATTCTGGCTTTTCATAAGTTTCAACGAACTTCACCACGTCCACATCATCCATAAATTCTTGGAGATCATAGGCCAACCCCATCTTGAAATAGATACCACCTTGTTGCTGGGCCATCTGAAAAACAATATTTTGGGGAATATTAATAAAGAGAGTCTTTTCTTCTTTATCAAGATCTAATTCCATCATCTCTGCCGTCGGTCCAGGCATCCTCCTTTCAATAAAGGCACGAACTTGATCTTTAAAGTCCTCAATTTTATCAACCACCTTCACACGATATTCCACATCTTTTCCTGCTAAAGGATGATTAAAATCAAGAAAAACTCGACCAGATCCAATCTTTATAACTCTTCCCTGTTCACCTTTCTTGTTTTTGTAAGTAGCACCGAGTTTAGGCGGTTCATTCATGTTTTTCCTATATTTCCTGGTGCTTATTCTTTTAATTTTCTTACCTTCCCTCTTTCCGAATGCATCTTCCGCATCCAACTCTAAGACTTTTTCCTCAAAATATTTCATACCTGGAAGAATTTCATCAATCTTATCCATTATGAAACCCTTTTCCCCTACAATGGCCAGTTCTGGAACGTATTGGGAGGCTTTAGACTCTTCATAGCTTAATAATTTTTTAGCATCTTCTTGATTACTGGCTTGGAACACAATTTCTTTCTCGGGATCATCTTCCACGGTTTTTCCGAAAATATCGACTTTAACCATGTCACCTTCTTTGACTTTTTGACCCTTCAATTCCTCTTTTTTGGCATCTTCTTCACTTTCTTCTTCGGATGCCTCTTCTTCCGATTCTTTCTCTTCCTTCTCCTCTTCGGAAGCGGAATCTTCTTTTTCCTCTTCGGGAGATTTTTCTTCTCTTTCTTCAAGCCATTCTTGAAATCCTTTTGTTTCTTTCCCACGCCAAATTGCATGCTTTCCGGGGTTTTCTTCTTCGTAAAGTTTAATTAATTCTTCATCAGTCATTTTTTGTCACTAAACTGTTGCCGTTAAAATCAATTTTTGGCTGTATTATATGAGGGGAAATGAATGACTTATAAAGAATATTTTGAATTCAATATCAAAAATAAACCCCTTAATTGGCTAATTAAAATGGACATAACTTATTTTACAAAGAATGATTTTAAAGCTTGGCGATGATGAGATCCTATAAACTTTCCGAAAAAACATTTGACGAAACGTACCGGGGTAGCTGAGCCACAATTTATTAAAATATAAAAAAGAAATTGGGAAAGATATGAGTAAATATAATCCATATCAAGAACCACGTGCTTTTATGTAAAAACAAACCAAGTATGTGATTTAGGAGGGATATGAACCTTTAAATAGATGGAATAATCCCGATCGAGCTTATATTCTTGAAACTCTCCCTCTTTTTCCCTTACCTTTACTTTCTCAGAGATTCCCGTATAATATAAAGGAATATCCATAATTTCTTGCAGTTCTCTGTCGGTTGGATTGTAAAACATCGCCAATCCTTTAATTTCCAATTTAGGATTCACATGTAATATTCCATCGATATGACGGCCATCGGGTCTCCTTATATGAACAATATCACTTTCCAAAATTTCACGGTATTTTTTATACCAATCTACGTACTTTTTTACCAACTGCTGGGAATTTTCATCATCATATAATCGGAAACCCCGATAACAAGCTTGTACCCCCGACCCGAAATTTTGGGCAAGATGGGCCTCATAATGTTTTAAATGTTCACTAAGAGGTTCTAATGTGGCCACCCCGGGAGGATATTCTTCAACCGAATGATATTGTGTTAAAGGAGTAAAAGTCCATCCCATAGTAGGTGTTTTTTCCCACGTCCCATCGTAAATATTTTGGCGGCCCAAAACCACTT
>CAZEPC010000410.1:0-4502 GCA_964513765.1 uncultured archaeon | reverse complement strand
CAACGCTTAGCGGACTCGTAGGAATCCCCGTCCTTTAGGACGGGGAGGCTTCAACCGAAACTTTTAGCTCAAAATAAGAAATATTCTCAGAAATATTCGGGAAACACTTTGCTATCCTTTTAGAGGTGGCTTTTGGGGCTATATCTCGGGTGGGGCCATTGTGGGGGAAAAGTTTCATCAAAAATTATTGGTTTCATTCTTTTCGATGTGCGGGAAGACGGCGAGTGGCACCCATGGGTTCGGGTTAAAAAAAACTTCACAAAATTTTGGCATTCCTCATGGTCCTTTATTTGGCATTCCCCATGTTTCCTTATATGGCATTCATTCGTATTTCCTGCTAATCGCATTATTAGAGATGGATTATATTTAATAGAATTAGAAAAAAGGCGTTTCTGTGAATGAATTATTAATTTTTTATAAAAAATTACCGAGAATCTGAAAGTTTTAATTTCTGAGAGTATCAGAATTTTTTCTTTGTTTTGTTAATAATATCGCAGAGAATAAAAGGGTGATGGAAACCATCGAGAGGGGTATAAATCCATCGATTCTTGGCTCGTTATCCGTGCTGCTTGTGCCGTTGTTATTATTAACTTCTTGGTTCTCATCCGTTTCACCGTCCGTTTCTCCATTATCTCCATCTCCATTTTCTTCTTCACTTGGGGGTTTAATTGCTATTTCCACATTTACTTCTACTGATATTTCAGAGCTTGTGTATGGATTCGTAGCAATCACAAAATAATAATATGTTCCGTTTATATCATGGACATCATCAAATTCTAATAATTCTGTGTGTCCAATGAAACAGGATTCTTCCAATTCATCAGCGGATGATACTTCACTTTCACATCGATAGACAAAATAGACGTTTGCATATTCCGATTCTGTCCAATTTAATGATACGAAACCATTTTGACTAAGTGCAGTGTCAGCTTCAAGTTCTATTACCGAAATCGGAAAAGCTGTTCGGTTCTTATTCACTAACGGATAATAATCCATTCCTTTTCCAAAAAAGTCACGCTCCGTGTCCCACACCATTCCGTCGTGCGTCGCCGAAGCATAATCGTCATAATAATTTCCGAGATTGACTTCGGTTCGATAATTTTCCGTATCGGTGTGATTAAAATGATTCTGAAATTGGGAATCGATATAAATATGACGACTAAACTCACCCCTTTCCCAAAAGGAATTAAACCAAATCACATTGTCCTTTGCTTCCATAAATCTGATTCCGTAATCGTTGTTATGTATATCGTTATCATAGACAATGGAAGTATTTGAAACTTGAAAATGTATCCCAGAATAATAATTATAGCTGATATTATTGGATTGAATGCTATTGTTATTAGAATAAGCCAAATATATTCCGTAATCATTGTCAAAGATAGTGTTGGATGAAATAGTATTGTTCGTAGATTGCTTTACATATACCCCCCATCCGTGTGTTCCATTTGATGCGGAGATGTTGTTGGATAAAATGTGATTGTGTAATGAAGACTCCATCCAGATCCCCTCACTATTATGTGATATATTATTGCCCATTACAACCGTATGATGAGCTTTAATATAAATTCCATACGCATCACCGTTGATTATTTGATTATATTCAATCGTGGTATGATTTGCATCGCTATTATGATTTAATTTAATTCCAGCGCTTATGTATCCTTCTTTATCGATTCCGTTTTGAATGATATTATGGCTGATATTGGTATATTCTCCGCTTGATAGTTCGACTCCCACTTCACATTCGGTAAACGTATTTTCATAGATTGTGGTATTATGTGATCCATCAAATCCATCGGTGAAAATTCCCACTCCCATCTCAACATTATATATTGAATTATTTTCAATCTTTGTTAAATCAGAACCAATAATATTGATTCCACGCCCAACGTCAAACATCGCATTATTTGAAACAAGAGATCGATCCGAACTTTGAACTTGAATCGCATACAAATCACTCCAATAGTCGGTATTCGAAATCGTGTTATTTTCAATGTTCGAATCGTGGGAATTCAATGCATTTACTCCAGCACCAAAATTATCGTGAAAATGTGTGAGTGTATTGTTATATACGTGTGCAAAATTAGTAGATTCTAATCGTATCGCATTATCGTGGTTAGTAATGGTATTGAACGATATATACAAATACGAAGAACTTGATTCCGAGTAAATGCCGTTTCGGATGTTTTCATAAATCGAATTATTTGTAATGGTGGTGTGAACGCCTCGACCTATGAAAACACCTTGATTGTTGTTATGATGAATGGTATTATTCCCAATGATGTTATAACTTGATTGAAGCGATGCGCCATTTATATAGACACCATTCAAATCGTTTTCATATATACGATTATTTGTAATGGTATTGTAGCTACATTCTTCTAAATATACACCGTTCTCAAAATTATCGAAAAGTGTATTATTTTCAATGACATTGTCGTGAGAAGAAGTTCCTTTCATTGAAATTCCGTTCTCATTATTAGATGTGATTGTATTATTAATAGCCACGATTTCTTGAGAGTTGTCGATAAGAATGCCGTCTTTATTCCCTTGTATGGTAGTATTTTCAATCGTGATATATTGCGTATTCATTAACCAAATACCGTGATATGAAGTCGCACCGTTTTCAACCGTGCAATTTCTAATGATAAGATACTTATCAGTTCCATCAATAAATATCCCATTATCGATCGATGCGTCTATTTCAAGATTTTCTATGATATACGGATTTCCTTGTGATCCATCACCAGAGGATACTCCATTTTCGTTCGTGAAATCCGAATTGTCCGTTATTTGAATAATAGAATGCGGTTCGGATGCTATCGGTATAGTATATTCCGATTGATCTTCGTTTGTATTATTATTTATCCTTTGTATGGAGAAGATTCCCCCCAATAGCGACAAAAGTATTATTATTTTTATAGAAATAGAAAATTTTTTCATGATAAGATATTCAAATAAATCTTTAAAGAAAAAGGTTCTTCTCTTTTGTAAAGAGTTTTTCTCCAAACCTTAAATTTTTTGATTTTTCATTATTGCCCTTCTTATCCCCCATATTTTCTCCTAAATCTAATTCTCGGTTTGAGTTGGAGTTTTCTCGGTTAATCAAATCCCGACACTCGAGGTAATCGTGGATCTTGGTCATATTCTGTTTCACGAACTCGGTGATAGAATTCACGATCACGAGGTCTCTGGGGTGTAAAGGACTTTGATCGCCCAACAAGTACTTTTGGTGCTTGAAAAAGTCGATATGGGGCAAACCCGCTCGGGTATCGAAGACTCGTTGGTGTAGTGTTTTTTTGGCAAATGTGTAGGATCGATTTTTACCCAAGGGAGAGGTGATGAGGCCGCTGGGAAAAACTATTGGAACATTTCCAGCTTTTTCGGGTAGTTTTCTCGGATCCAACCGACCCCTCCCCAAGCTTTATGATGTATCGGCTTTTTGGGATTATTCCAAAAGAGAATTAGTGAAATTAATCAATCACACTGATTTATATTTACACATATAGTTAAACATATATTTAAATATATTATATTTTTCTTTAAATATATGGCCTCAAAAACAATAACTATTACTGAAGATGTCTATAAAATGCTTAAAAGACAAAAAAAGAAAGAAGAAAGCTTCTCAGATCTCTTAAGGAGATTATCTATATTAGGAAATGGAGATAGCTTATCTAACTTTTTTGGGGAGTGGGAAATGGATGATGAAGAATATGAAAAAATAAAAAAAAACTTAAGCCAATCTATCGATCAATCTTTGAAGTTAGAGAGGGTGAAATTTGATTGATATTACTGGATACAAGTATATGGGTTAATATCTTGAGAGAAAAGTCCAGAGGGAAAAGATGGCTTACATTTCTTAAAAATAAATCGATATGCCTTAGTTCAATTACTGCATTTGAATTATTTTTAGGTGCTGAATTATCTGCAAAAAATGAGAAAAATGTAGATGCCGTAAAGAAAATCGTGCAACAATATCCTGTTCTGCAATTTGATATTAAAAGTTCATACATCGCAGGCAAAATCTCCGCAAATCTACAAAAGAAAGGAAAAATTATAGAATTGAATGATATATATATTGCCGCTATTGCTGTGAAAAATCGAATTCCGGTGGCAACGGATAACGTCGAAAACTTTAGAAGAGTAAAAAACTTATCTCTGGTGGAGTTATAGGCACGGGAAATGTTTCTCTATGTCTTGTATTTGGCCGTGGCTGTTCAGTTCCGTCCCCAATCTCCGTTATTAAGATTTTTTCCAATAGTTTTATGAAAAATCAAAAACCACATTCGTTTTATAAAATATGGATGTTGTGTATTCATATGGGAAGGAAATCTCCGAAAGAAATCGAGGCGGATCTATTACCGATCGCGAAAAAGATCAATTCGACCCTCATACACCAAGGTCCTCAACTATCGCACGATCACCAAGAGACTCAAATATTGCACGATCGCCAAAGCATCCAAAAACCCCAAAGTGCCCTGGAAATCCGGTATTAT
>CAZEPC010000409.1:0-4508 GCA_964513765.1 uncultured archaeon | reverse complement strand
TTTACCCGATTCATCCCAAGCGGGACAAAGTTTTTGGGGTGAAAGCCTATAAAAATGTGCTTGATGTCCCGGAGACTCCCGATCTGGCTATGATCGTAGTTAATCGCAAATATGTTCCGCAAATATTCAAGGAATTGCATGAAAAGGGCACGAAACATGTAATTTTAGTCACTGCAGGATTTAGGGAAACAGGAAATGAAGATGCCGAAAAAGAACTCAATCAATTGGCGGAAAAATATGGGATCAGGTTTTTCGGACCCAATTGCATTGGAATGCTTAACACCCATTGTCATTATTCAGAAAATGATCAAGAAAAAACATGCGTCATGAATTGCACCTCTATTAATTACCACGGCACAGGATGCTTAAGTAAAAAAGATAAACGACCCGGAAATGTATCAATCATAAGCCACTCGGGTACTTTTGCCAGTCATATTTTTATCACCGCGGAAAAATATGTTCTTGATATGTCCAAGTCATTCAGTGTGGGAAATGAAGCCAATATCGATATGGTGGACTGCTTGGAATATCTGGAACATGACCCCACCACGGATGTAATTCTCTTGTATATCGAAGAGATAAAACGAGGAAGAAAATTCATCGAAACATGTAAACGGATTAGCCCCAAAAAACCCATTGTGGCATTATATGTGGGTGGAAGTGAAACTGGGGCACGGGCGGTTGCAAGTCACACGGGAAGCATGGCAGGTAATGATAGGGTTTTTAATGGAATGTTTAAACAGACGGGCATCATTCGGGTACATTCAATCGAAGAAATGATGGATACGGCATTATTATTAAGTAAGATGATACCGATCGGGGCCTTGCCTCAAGGTAATAAACTGGTAATCAGTACCACTTCTGGAGGACCAGGCGCAACTCTGAGCGATCGGGCCTCCAGAATGGGCATTAAAATGCCACAGTTTTCCGAACGGTTGGCCAAACGAATATCACGGCATCTTTTGGATATTGCAAATTGTGTAAATCCTTTAGATTATACTTTCAACCTAAACGCCGAGGTATATTATAAAGCCATCCCCAGACTTCTCGGAAAGAGCAAAGAGTTCGATGCCATGATAAGTTACGGTGCGTTCGGACCAAAATATTTCAGTTATACCTCAATTGGAAAAAATATGGTCAATAGCAAGGAGAATCAACAAGCGAAGCTGGCCTATTTTCAGATACTCAAATCGACTATCGGAAGTGCCAGAAGACTCATGCAGAGATTTAAGTTTCCGATGATCTTTGTTAATCCTTTGGGTACAAAAGACGAACTGTTCGTGTATCTGAACAAACAAGGATTCCCCACATTCCAGGCCGATCATAGGGCTATCAATGCCCTGGCAAAGCTTATGGAATATTCGAAATATCTGCGCGATATCGGTAAATTAGATGAATTTGAAGAATTTCATAAACCCGCAAAGTAATAGACCCATTTTTACGGCATTTTATTTTCTTTTTTCCCTTCTTGTTTCTTTAAAATTCCAATTTCTTCTAAAAAGACAAAAATTCGATCTACCCATCTTTTTCCATGTTCAAGCAGGCCGGCTTGATTAAAATGTACCAAATCATCGGCCCGCCACTTCTTTCCGGTCAGATATTCTGTGTTTGGGCCTTGAAAAATTGGAGAGAGGGACGTATCAGAGATAACTTGTTTCTGAGCATCAATAATAGTTAGTATCGCCTCCTTTGAGGATTCAGTATGAAAGGCGGCTATGGCGATTATCCAAGGAATTCTAAAACCACAATCCATCCTGGTATTTTGATGGGAATCGGACTCTCCTTGATGCCATAAAATGGCTCTAAATGGCTGCTGATCCCCAGGTGTGCTCTTTTTCACCCGGTCAACGATTTTACGTAGTTGGTTATAATTTTCGGATCCTTTTTGCCATTCAGCAACCGAGCTTCCCCCTACTGCTACCGAGACTAATCCAATCGGGACCTTCAATTCTTTATACAACTTGGATCCAGCCACCGGCCATGGGGATCCTTTGTTGTTTGTGGCAAATGGTTGGGGATCATGGGCAATTCTCCATCCTTTTTTGATCATGGTGCGAACATGGGGGGAGTCGGGCTTTATTCTTTTTTCGCCAGAATTTGCCGCGTTTGATTGTCCTGCGATCAAAAATACCTCTCCGACTCCTATATTCTCAATACAATACTTTTTCTTCACTTTATGAGTTCCATGTGTTGCGTGAGATGGCCCTTGAAAAACCACAATTTCGAGGGTGTTTTCCCCTTGGGGGACCTTAAGCACACGGGAATGCAGCCCCTCCTCCTCATTATATTCAAGAAGGTACCATACACCTTCATTTCCTTCTTTTGAATGGTGGTCTTGACTCCAGCGCACTTTCATAGAAAATCTTTTTTTTCCAAAAACCCAGAAACGGAATTTCGCTTTAATAAATCAATCGGCAGTAGTATTTTTATATCAATTCTGTCGGGGAATGTTATCTCAAATGATATCGTAAATATTCTTTATAAAAAGATAAAAGATTGATTTTTGTCGTATCTCTGACAGAGTGCATGTATTTAAAATGGCCACTCCCCGAATTTGGGATGGAACATAAAATTTTTATTTAATTTACCATTTGATAACTTACACATTTTCAATAAAATCCATAGGGGCTCATTGTATAGTCGTCATTACGCCCGCTTGACAGGATTGTCCATTTCGGACAATTTCCAAGAAGTGCGGGAGGTCACGTGTTCAAATCACGTTGGGCCCACCATTTCTTTCTTTTCTTCACTCTTTTATTTAAAAAAAGGAGTTTGGTATCATTTTTTAGGATTCTTCTTCCTTCGAAATAGTAGAAAAGACACTAAAAACCCGGAGAGAGCCATTATTGTCCCGATCAACCAGTCTTGTTGAAGAAATCTTTCCGGAAAATTCTCAAAATTGAAGAAATCTTGTTCATTTTGATCGGGGATTTCATTTGACATAGAAGCATCATAATAAAAAGGCTGCTTGAATTTGGCGATAAATCCAACCTTCTCACCGTCTACTAAATGTTTTGTTCTTCCCACAACTAAAAGCGATTGGTTATCTGTGGGATGGCGAATAGCTTGACAGGCTCTGGTTTCTTTGTCATATTCTCCCCAATACAGGGTATTTTGTAGAATGAGGGTTTGGCGATCTTCATCAAAAATAAGACCGGTTATATAGAGGCGATCCCTATAATCAAAAGGACTTAGGGGATCCATTCGTGTGTATCCAATTATGATTAGATGTTCCTTATCAAACATTAATATGTCTTCCATGTACATTCCCCTTTCGGAACGGTATGTTTCGATTTCAATTAAATTCTCAAATGCAAAATCCATAACAATAAATAGCATTGGCCATCCCGAAGCTGTAATATTATAGGCAACGATGTAGATTTTATTTTCAAAAATCTCAAAATCTACGATAGAAATTCCCTCATCCTCTCCCTCAAAAGTAATATAATGAACACTCCGATCTCCCCCAACTTCTGGTTCAATTTTATAAATAGCACTCTTACACACAGCTCCAGGGTAAATAATGAGGTCTGCTAAAACAAATACACGGTCATATTCTTCATTATATGAGATCGAACTTACCTCTACAATATCACCCCCGCTCAGTGAATGATTCCAATTGAGATTATGAGTGATTAGATCATAACTCACAAGATAGGACAATTTTTTTTCTGCATTCTGATAAAGCCGATATGCAATCCATAGTCGGGAGGAATTTTTCGGGTTAAGCATGATTTGTTCGGTTGAATAATGAGGGAAATGAGCGTAATTATTATAAACCAAAGGTTCAACTGATATAATTGTTCCATTAGATGATATTGTGTAAATAACTAGGGTTCTTTCGGAGCTGGAATTGACCGTTCTCACCAGTGCATATATAGAATTTCCATCCGGGGAACCCACTACACCCAGAATTGGATTACTTGAAGGGGCCGAATTATATACGGGAAATTCGATGCACCAATTGTTGTGACCGGTCGAATTAAAGCGGGCTAAAGAGTAGATATTGTGACTTCCATTGTACTCTTCTCCGGTTACCAGAAAATCAGAGGTGTTTCCAAGGGATTCAATAATTTCAACTTCGGTACTGCTATCCCCATAAGCCACATTCCAATCTTCATTGTATTCTCTGGCAGGTGATTTGACATCCACATCTTGCCCGCAAACCGAACCGATCAAATTTGTAATAAATATAGTCGATAAAAGAAAGCCAAAAAGAAGAAATACTGTAATTTTTTTATGATATATTTTCTTCATATGTAAGGCAAAATTGTAAATAGGACAATAAAAATTTTTAGATTTTCAGATCTTGTGAGCTAAATCTAGATTCTATGGATTCTTTAAATTCTATGGATTCTTCAAATTCTATGGATTCTTCAAATTCTATGGATTCTTCAGATTCTTTAGATTTTACTCACTTTTTTAAGATCCATTGAGATCATGGGAGTTACATGTCCTTCTTCGTCCGGATTGCCAAAATCAAAGTCATGAGCAAACATTACATTATA
>CAZEPC010000408.1:1499-4541 GCA_964513765.1 uncultured archaeon | reverse complement strand
TTTTCTTAATAAACTTTATATAGCAAACTATCTAATTAAATAGTAACAAAGGGAAACAAAATCTCCTCTGATTCCGGAGAGAATCATGTTGGGGTATTAGAAGTTTTGGTTCTTTTTGGATTTTTATTTTTATTTTTACCTTATTCTCCTTTAAATTATTGAGTGAAATTTAGGTTATGGTCTCTTAAATTTAAAATGGGAAAAATTGCGGGAAAAATAAATGGGAGAAATAGATTTAGTTCTTTATGGATATGGAAAATTGATGAATTATGCTCTCTTTATTGATAGATTAATTTTGTACATTTGAGGTATTTATGAATTTCCCTAACTTGAAATATTCATTTAAAATCTTTGTCTTTTAGATGTTTAAGATTTTTTATCTTCTCGGGGATGTCCATGAATTCATTTCTTTGCAACCAGAGTGTCTTTAAATTCTCTAAATTTTCGAGACCTTCGGGAATCTCCTGAAGCAAATTTTTATTGAGATATACTTTCTCCAGTCCGTTTAATTTTTCAAAAGAGAAGGGAATTTCCTTAATTTGATTTGCGCTAAGATCGAGCTCTTTCAGTTTCTTTAAGTCTGAAACTTCCTTGGGGATTCTGTGAAGCTCATTTTTAAATATGGTCAATCTCTCCAATTCCGATAATTCACCTATGGTAGAGGGTAAAAATGTCAATAAATTTTCTGCCAAATTAAGGTGTTTTAAGTTCGTCATTTTAAATATATTCTCTGGGATGGAAGTGAGCCATTGTTTGTACAAACTCAGCTCTACTACATGCCCATTTTTAACTAAAAATCCGAAATCGTTTTTCTTAATGGGTTCTGTGAGCTCCGGTATTTCCCGTCCCTCAAATTTAGCCTCAAATGCCATCAGAACCTTATAATCCGAGAGGACTACTTCAGTCTTGCCGCGATATTTTACGGGCCCAATACTTTCTGGTAAATTGTTGATGTCATTTACCGATAAATTGTGAATCTCTCCTAAACTCAGTTCATGGAATTTTGAGGGGTCCTCTTGAAGTATTTTCAATACTTGCTTCTTCTTTTTACAATACACCACAAAATCTATCGGGGTATTGACCTTCTCAAGCTTATCAAAACCTCCTAATTCCACAAAAAGATTGTCGCTCACTTTATTTCGGTCAATCCACAGTTCTTCCAATTTTTCCAGATTTTCCAAATTTTTGATTTCGGTGATGTTATTATCGGCCAAGTAAAGTTCTTTAAGATTTTTTAGATTATCTAAACCCTTAATTTCCGAAATGTTATTCTCAAATAAGACCAAAATCTCCAGCTTTGTTAAATTATCGAGCCCTTGGATTTCGGAAATATGATTGTCGTAAAGATGAAGTTCTTCTAGTTCTTTTAGGTTCTCCAGCCCCTTGATTTCTCTGATTTTATTATGATTAAGGTTTAGAATCCTTAGATCATGTAATTCTGATAACCCTTCTATTTCCCCGATATCAGCAATTCCTTTATTGGTGAGTTCTAACTTATTGTCTTTGACTTCGAAAGTTTCTCCTTGTAATATGACCGATTTCTTTCCCATTGGTATCCCCTATTTTCTCTCGTGGTTTGTATTTTGTTTTTGTCAGTTTTTTCTTTATAATGGATAAAAAGAACATAGTACTTAAAAATTCAGATCAGAGTTGTAATATTTTTTTGGAAAAAAAACCAATTTTGTGCATTTTCTTTTTATATTTTTGTGCATTTAGATTGATATAACATTAATAGAATTGTTCATTTTTTGTGCAAAAAATGTATAG
Source organism: uncultured archaeon (assembly GCA_964513765.1). Classification (GTDB taxonomy): domain Archaea; phylum Asgardarchaeota; class Lokiarchaeia; order Sigyniarchaeales; family Promethearchaeaceae; genus CAZEPC01. Next base: position 2,774 of record CAZEPC010000408.1, on the reverse strand, counting down.
GTTGGAATGTGTATGACAAAGAAAGGTGAAAGAATTAAAGAAGAGCTTCTCAGTTATTTAGAACGAAATCCCGATGGGATGAGGGTTTCTGATCTACAAAACCTTATTGATGTGTCCAGGAACTCCATTTATCGTTATCTGGGAGAGCTTGAAAAGGATGAGTTAGTGGAGAAAGATGAAAATAAATTATGGTCCTTAACGGAACCGATTAAACCTAAAACCATCCCTGGATATCATTATCAAGCAATACTCAAGGGACTGAAAGAGCTGAGCGAGAAAGGGGAATGGGATATCAACACCAAAAATGGGCAGGAGAATTTTAAAAAATTGGGGCGTTTTATTTTTCCTTATCTGAAGGTTCCAGAGATTGATATAGAATCCTTGAAGGACCAAAATCACCATATGGATGATATCATGGAATACGCCACAAAACTGATGCAAGAGGCCGCCACCGTTGAGGATTCATATTTTGAATCAAAAATGGATTCGAACGGATTTCCAAACCCCGATTCTCGTCTTGCAGCGATGATATCTTTTAAGGGGGGCTATATTGCCAGTGATCCTGTAGATGGAAATGGATTTGGGCACTATTACATCTTGGCTGGCCTCGTAGAGGCATTTGCTGAAAAGGTGATTAAACCGATTTATGGGGGAAGATGTATCTGTAATGTGTTAAAAATAGAGGAAAGGCGCCAAATTGTAGATTTGGGAGTATTTATGATTTTTGATAAACAAGACCCCTATATAGATCCTGCCACCCTTATCCGTTATGATTTTGAGAGTAGGTATCCCCCCGATTTCTGACCTCCCTTCCTATCCACACTCTATCACCAAACTTTAAGTATTGATTTTTCATCCTCGCATTCATAACTCTTTTATTTTTAAACAGAGTCTAGTAATATATATGAGTGCCAATTCCGATCAAAAGCTTAGCAAAAAAGAAAAAAAGCTATTTGACAAACTGCATAATGAATATAAACACAATTTCATCGGTCAAGGAATTGCCAGTTTGATCGGTATCTTAATTGCGTTTATTGCTTCCTATATCTATTTTGGATGGAGTAATTGGTATATCCTCTTGATTGCCTATATGGTTTTTGTGGTTGGTGCCGTATTTCATACCCAAATTAGAAAGCACATTGTCGATAAGCACCAGCTTTAATTTTTCACCAATAACTTTCACGTTTTTTGTTCCTCTTATTTAGTGGTCTTTGCCCTCGTATGATTTTCCGATGGCCCCGCCTGGATGTCTCTTTTTAAACCAAGAGTCGTCAA
>CAZEPC010000408.1:0-1399 GCA_964513765.1 uncultured archaeon | reverse complement strand
TATGATTTTCCGATGGCCCCGCCTGGATGTCTCTTTTTAAACCAAGAGTCGTCAAATCCCATCGACTCAGCAGCGGTTATGGCGATAATATCTGCAATAATAAGCATTACTGTTGTGCTGGTGGAGGGGACTTTGGAAACCACGCAAGACTCTTCCAACTTTCCGTATCCGATCGCCAAATCCACGGGTATTTTAGGATTTTTCGAGGATCCGATGCTAATGATAAAATTGTTATTATCATTCAGTCGATTAACCGTTTGTATCATGTTCATCACCTCAGATGTGCTGCCGGAGTTTGAGAAGACAATCAAAGTATCATCTGGTCCAATTCTCCCAATATCTCCGTGTGCTGATTCGGCCGGGCTTACAAAAAATGAGGGGATACCAATGCTGGCCATGGTGGCGCTCATTTTATGTCCTATTATACCTGCCTTTCCCATACCGGCGGTGATCACCCTTCCTTTCTTGTTTTCCGACCGTTCAATAATAACTTCAATTGCCCTTAACATTTCTTCGGTGATATTCAGATCATTGACCGATTCTGTTTGAATATCCAAAATTTCTTTGGCTCTTTGTTTCAAATTCTCACTCATAATTTATGTTTCTTTGGAAATGAAAAAAAATTTACCCTTCCCATCATTATCCGAGTTGAAGTGATTGGTGAATACAATGGCTCATTTCGTGGTTAAGTTTAAAACGATGTTAAACGTAGTCTGGGGTACAAATATTGATGGGAAGGAGGCTTTTGCATTTGTGAAGGGCTTTCCGGGTCTTTTCTTATTAACACAGCGCCGTGCAATCGTGGTCGGGGAGTTTGAAGAAAAGAAGGGTTGGTTTCGGAAAAAGGAACGCCATCGGATCTGCTTTGAAGCAAGTTTGGATGAGGTGAAAGAGTGCGCGATGGAGGTCAACCTAAAGAAAAAGCGCCATTATGGGTATATCTCATTTCATGCACACGGACATTTAAGCGAGAAGGCGACCATTCAATTTTTAAAAATGGAATCAAAAATGGCGAAAAAGATTAAAGATCACCTCGATGGCTTAGATATTAGAAAACCCTTAGAAGACTCGGGGATTATTCTTATCGATAAATACTGTCCGGATTTGGAGGAATGGTTGAAAACCCGGGTTGGGGATTTATCCGAATAAGAAAACTTTTGGGTTTTAGTTTTTTTGAGTATTGACATGGTGACTTTTTGCATGTTGGTCTATTAATTTCTTGTGTATTGTCCTATTAAGTATATCTGGCTGCTTAGTCTTCAAGAGGTCGACGCCCCACGATTAAAATCGATTTAATTTCGTAAGGTTTGATGGTGAATATGATTTTTTGTCCCTCTAATTCTACATCGGAGTTTTTAATTCCATGATTTCTTACACGCTCCAACAAATCCACTTCGAA
>CAZEPC010000407.1:0-4564 GCA_964513765.1 uncultured archaeon | reverse complement strand
ATATTCCAGATGATCATCCTCGTTCAGAAAGTCTTCATTATCGCCACAAGCTTGTAGATGGGATGTATAATAAGGTAGTTACACCCTCTGGACTTATAGCTCATGGTCGCGGAGAAGCTTATGATTATATGTTAGGGGAAAAGACAACTGAAACTGCTGAAAATGCAATAAGGGCCTCTGTTGCGGCTTTAATGTCAGCAAAACATCCAATAATTAGTATTAATGGCAATGTAGCAGCCCTTATTCCAAAACAAATTGTAAATTTATCAAAAGCTACAGGTGCTAAAATGGAAATAAACCTATTTTATCGGGCAGATGGTAGATTGGAAGCTATTGAGAAAGTTCTCAGAGAGGCTGGGGCCGAAGAAATTCTAGGTTTAGGGGATGTCAAACCAAAAAAATTAACCAATCTTAGTTCAAATCGGAGGATTGTTGATCCAAGAGGTATATATAAAGCGGATGTTGTATTAGTTCCTTTGGAAGATGGCGATAGAACTGAAATTTTAGTAGAAAAGGGAAAATATGTAATAACTATAGATCTTAATCCCCTAAGTCGTACTGCCCAAAAAGCTGATATCACAATAGTGGATAATCTAATTCGTTGCATACCTAAAATGATTGAAAATGCTAAAGAGTTTAAAGAAAAATCTGCTGAAGAATTGAAACAAGTTGTTAAAGATTTTAATCAAAATAAAAATCTTAATCAATCAGTTTCCTATATGAGGAAATATTTGAAGCAAGAGATGAAAAAAAATAAGCAATAAGGTTTTTTTGAGTAAAAAGCAAATATTAAAATTAACAAACAAAAAGCAAAAAATAAATCTTATTGCCCAAAAAAAAATTTTTGTAAAAGAAGAAAAGTAAATTTACGGCGAAATTTAACCCTTGAAGGCGGGAAATGGAATGGAAAAGGAAGTAAATAATAATATTGAGTACAAAATTCGTGCATGCGAGCATAAAGATATTCCACTTGTAATTAACATTAACGAAAGAACTCTCCCAGAGAATTACCCTTTGTTTTTCTATAAGCAAATATTAGAACGTTATTCTGAGGCATTTTATTTAGCATACAAAGATTCAAATCCTACTGATTTATTGGGATATATTATGTGGAGGACTGAAAATGGTCCTTCAGCATTTCAATTAAAACAAGTAAAGAAAGGCCATTTAGTTTCCTTGGCAGTATTGCCTGAATATCGTAGACTGGGTGTTGCCAGCACACTCTTGGAAAAAACTATGGGGATTGTCGAGGAATATAGGATTGCTGAATTTGTTTTAGAGGTTAGGGTTTCAAATTCCGCCGCAATTCGACTTTATAATGATGCATTTGGATTTGAAAAAATTAAAATAATTTCCCACTATTACAGAGATGGTGAAGATGCCTTTTATATGTCAAAAAATGTAGCAAGTAATACTTATGTGCAAGGCTCAAAGGACATGTCCGAACAAGAAATAATTGACTATTATAGGGAAAAAAAGAAAAAATACCTTTGCTTTAGATGTCCAAATTGTGATTCATTGATTTTAAAAAGCCTTAAGTATTCTTTGGTTGGCTCCGTGAGTCCAAGAGATGATAGAACCTTAAATTGTGCCTACTGTGGGAATGAGATTTCCTTATATAAAATTTCAGTAGGAAAATATGATGTGGAATAAATACCTATTGATTTTTATTTTCTTGATTGAATATCTCTTTTGCTTTAATCATTTTAACAAGCATTGTATTGTAAGGCGTTTCCAAATTTAATTCTTTCCCGTATTGTACAATTGCACCATTCATCGCGTCTATCTCCGTCTTTCTACCATTTTTTATGTCTTGTAACATGGAAGAATGATGGTCTTTAGTTGCAGGCAATTGATTTTCTTTAAGATATTTGAAATATTCTTCATATGTATCATAAGATAGCCAAATTTCCTTTTCTTTAACCACCTTAAAGATTTCTTTAATAATATTTTTTATATACGAATTTGTCACAAAGTTTTTCCCTAATTCACCATAAGGTACTTCAAAAAGAGCACCTAATGGGTTCAATGCGGCGTTATAAAGAATCTTTTCCCAAATCTTTCCTACAATTATCTTTGTCCCTACTTTCTTAGTTGGAATGCACGATTTATTTAAAGCCTTAATAAGGTAGCTTAATCTCTCTGCTTGAGGATCCTTTTTCATTGATTTCTTATCTAATAATCTCTTATCTCTCATAAAGGGAAAACCTAAAAGAACTTTATCGGCATAAACTGAAACCTTCACAGTACCAGGTCTTGGATTCTCAACCCCAAATATTATTCTTCCTCCCACGGTTCGTTTCTTTCCGATCAGAATTGCTATTTTGTCTGTATTTTTTAATCCATTTTGAATGGAAACTACAATACCATCATCGGATAAAAGTGTTGAAGCTTGTTCTATGGCCTTTTTGGTATGAATGCTCTTTACACAAAGTAAGATTATATCGAATTTTTCCTTTATCTTTTGATAATCCAAAAACCCGTTTATTTTTTTTATATGATAATCTCCCCAAATACCAGTAATTCTAATTCCATCTTTCAAAACTGCTTTAAAGTGTTCTCCAAGTCCCACGTAAGTGACTGAATATCCTTTTTTTTGTAAAAATCCACCAAAAACTGAACCTAATGCACCAGTTCCAAAAATGAGTATATTATATTTATAGAAACTTTTTTCATTCATAATATAAAAATATATTAAAAAATTTATTAGATTTTTCTATTGAAAATTAAGAAATTTTATAGGTTATATTTTGATTAAACTTTTTAATTTTTACTCTCTTTTCCTTTTTCTGGCCGTTCCTTTGATATTATATTTACTCATCTTCTATCAACATTTGATTCATTGAGGTTTTAACTTTATCGATTAGTCCAGGTATTTTCGCTTCAATATCTACACTTGAATCTAATTTTGATACCATTGAAAGATAGTAATTGTAATATTTAGGATTTTTTTTACTACGTTCTTGATCAACATAGCTGATATCTTCTATATCATCTTGAAGTTCCTTGAAGAGATGAAATTGAAAACATAAATTCATAAAATCACCATCAACCCCCCGTGTGCTTGTTACTTCAAGGTTATGATCTTCTAATTGGCTGAAAAAGCCAAGATGACTGCTTATTATTTTATCAATCTGATTTTGTAGCTCTAATCCTTCTCCTTCCCCTTTAAAATAATCCGATATAACCAAGCCTGTATGGTCAAAAAGAAGAAGTTGTTTAACCTTATTCTTCTCTCCAAATCCCTCAATTGCCCGGTGGATTGAATCATATGTATCCAAATAGCGGCGAAGTCCAGAGGATATCATCTTTACTATCGTATATATATTAAATATACTGGTGGAGTAATAATCAAATGTGAAACTTTCATATGTTTTTTGGATTAAATCCTTAATCATTTTCACTCTTGATATATAATCTGCCAAGTTTTCCGATACAAAGTCGTAATCTGCCTTACTAAAACATATATAGATTGGTTTATTTTTATCATATCCCACCTCTTCCAGAATATCCAAAATCTTTCCGAGATATTCCATACTTTCCTCGAATCTAACTTCGTCTTGTATATCCACAAGGTATATTAATTGATTTACTTCTTCAAAATAAATAGGACGCCTTAAGTATGATTTACGAAACTTTTCTTGACCTCCCATATCAAAAAAATTTAACTGGAGATTAAGAAAGTCTCGCCTATAATAATCTACACGGATTGTTGGCTTCAATTTTTGGACCTCATCTTCAAATCCATACATTTTCCTCAGACCAACTAACATTGAACTTTTTCCTGCATTGTCCAATCCGCTTAAGATTATCTTTATATTTTTCTTTCCCATTTGTTCCAATCCTTTACTGTTTTCCGCTTTAAATTTAGGCTTATATTTGAAAATATTCTATTTTGCTTTTTTAATAAATATAATTCAAATTAAGAGGTTTTGTTATATATATTTTCATAGATTCTAGCCTAAAAATACTTGCATACAAAAAAATTGATCAAGATTTCTTAAAAAAAAAGGTCAATCTCAAATATATCTCTTGTTAATTTGACTATCGTTCAACATTATTCCATGCTATTAAAAGGCTGAGAAACGAACTTATAAGTTTTTCCGTTTCCTCATTCTTAAATCTTACGCCTCAAACAAAATTTATATAGGGCAACTTATTATCATATACTATCCCAATACTAATAACCAAAATATTGGAACATAGTAAATAATTGGCCTTATATCTTTATTGGGTATGGGGACAAATATTACGAAACATATGATTTACAAAAATTAAGTATCTCACCAAATTATGTCGCTTGCATAGTAGCAGATTGGATATGTATTCCAATTTGCATTGACCGTGCCATAAGCAACATAATTTTAATCAAAGATGTCCAAAAAAAACATTGGACAACAGAGAGAGATACAAGATGGAACACCATTACCCCTTTCATTGGTTCGTACCCATTTCTTTCGTGAAATGGTATGCGGGCAAAAATAGCCAATCTGGTCCGATTGGAATGCAAGGGATTAGTTAATGCGGAAGTTTCATCAAACACGTACGATGCGTACCTTTTCGT
>CAZEPC010000406.1:0-4584 GCA_964513765.1 uncultured archaeon | reverse complement strand
CACCAATGACGGCAACATAACATTTACTATGCCTACAGATTGGAGTACCCAAAGTCTCACATCTTTTTACCCCGATGAATATTATTATCTAAGATGTAATATGTTGATTGCGGATTCGGGAATAGAAAAAGATATTAATAGTTTCATCAGAATGGATGTTTTAAATTCCAGTTTTTTCGGACCACCTGAACCAGAAGAAAAACCCGGACCAGAACCCGAACCTCAAGAACCAATTCAATATCCACAGACAAATATCGATGAGATTCCAAAAACAACGGGAATACTCCAATCTGGACTAGATTTCGATGAATATTTAGGTAAAGCAGGAATCGATCTCCTCTCATTTTTAGGAAGAGTATTGATGGGTAATGGGGCTGAAATTCCAACAGGTCTCCCGGTGGGCTTAGAAAAAGCAGGAAAAACGGAGTGGATCGGATTTTCTGATGAAGATATGCCCTCAGGGGATGGCTTAGAAGTTTCAGGATTCTTATTTACCATATTTAGATTCCTCCAATCCCATAATATAAACGCGGGCCAGTTTATGGTTATGTGTGAGATCCAATGGGATGATGGTTTGGATTATCTGGCCTCCAATTTCCAAAACTATACATGTAACGATGGTAATAATTTGCAAACAGGGCAAAATATATACTCCTCTAATTTAGGTACAGATGCTCATGAAAATACAAATCAAATGTCTCAGATATTTATGTTTGTATTAGTTGGCGGCATTATGCTAGCTGTTCCGATGGCCATGAAAAAAAGAGACCAAAGTACCTTTCTTTCTCATTCAGATTTGGCTAACGTGAACGATGTAAATCATGGAGATTTGCCCAGTAATAGAATCCTTCAAGGTGATATAATCGATGACAGTAAATCAGAGGAAAGACGTTGGGAAATATTTGCTGCAATAATGGGTATAGGACTGGGAATAGGTTTGTATTATATCAAGCAATTTGCATTTTCCAGCTTCGATGATTCGGTTCTCTATCTAAGTGTGCCTGAGGTATTTCGCGGTATATTTTCAAATATCAATGATACCTCCGACGCAAATCCCTATGGTCCTCTTACCATCATGCTTATAGCTTTTATAGATTTTCCATCTTGCTTAGGTTGGATCATACCTGGGTTCCTCATTGGATACAAGAGAAACACTCAATTTAAAAACTTGAAAAGACGAAGAACCGGTTGGGAGGTATTTTGGCATGGCACCTATCTTATAGAAGCCCTATTTGCGATATTCTCTATTGGACTTATTATAGGATATATATTGCAAACGTTCGGCTCATACTCGCCCTCCCTTTCTGAAAATATGTCATATTGGAGCGGAGGTTTAATATTAATTCTATTGACCTTCATATCTCCCTATTTCTGGTTGGGTTTGTTGGGCGCAATGATTGGTGGCTATATAGGAACTTTAATTGGCCTTAGAAAACCAGGTAAAACTGAAGTCCAATTTAAACAAATTGAAAATCCAAAAGGATCCAAAAGAAAAATATTTAGTAGATCGGATAAGAAGAATTCCGATAAAGATGGAAAATGGGAGAATGAATCAATTTCATCTGAAAATGACTGGGATAACCCTACTGAAGATATTGGTTGGGGTGAAACCCAAGGGGATGAAGGTTGGAGCGAGCGGAATGATGGTTGGGGAGAGGAAGAGCATCTGGATCTAAATGATTCTTCTTCAACTATCAAAATCAACACTAAAAATGCCGCAAAGGTTAAAATCGATTCTAAAGTCCTCCCAATTTCGGGAAAGATTTGTAAAAATTGCTGGATCTCTTACGCACTAGATACTGAAAGATGTGAGGAATGCGGGAGTAAAGATTTAATGGAAGCAGTGCCATGTCCAGAATGTGGTGAGCTTGTACCAGAGGCATCTCGCTTCTGTAATTCATGCGGATATGAGATGGAATTATAAAATATCCTTATTTGTTTTATCTTTAGGATATTTCTCTTTTTTTTATCTTTAATTTTTGACTCTTATATTTCAATATTTTAATTTTTACTGTTATTTATTGTTTTCAGAAACGCGACGATATACTTTTATCATTTTCCCATTAATAATATACATAATAATAAAATACATAATGATCTATGAAATCTAAGGAAGGTAGAATGATATGAAGTTATTGGGACTCGTAGGGGGAATGAGCTGGGAGAATACCATCGAATATTATCGAAGAATCAACAAATCGGTCCAAAAAAGATTGGGAGGATGGAATTCAGCGAAACTCATGCTCTATTCTGTGAATTTTGCTAAAATCTTGGAAATGGAAGAACAAGGAAAATGGCAAGACTTAACTAAGATTATGCTCCAAGTGTGTCAGAAGCTGGAAAATTCTGGTTGTAAAGGCATATTCATTTGTTCCAATACTATGCATAAGATCGCCGATACTCTCCAAAAAGGAATTGATATTCCAATCATTCATGTGGTGGATGCGTTAGGAAAATCAATTAAAACAAGAAATATCAAAACTATTGGCTTGTTGGGCACCAAAACCACCATGGAAGGAGGATTTTATATCCAAAAGTTGCATGGAAAGTATAAGGTGGAGGCCAAAGTTCCTAATCAAAAAGACCGTGAATTCATTAATGATATGATCTATAATGAGCTGAGCAAGGCAATTATAAAAGATGAGACCAAGCATAAGCTTTTATCCATTGTGGAAGGCTTAGTTGAGAGGGGATCAAAGGGAATTGTATTAGGATGTACAGAGCTACCCTTAATTATTAAAAAAGACGAGGTAAGTGTTCCGCTTTTCGACACTATGAACATTCACATTGCAAAGGCAGTGGATTTCATGCTGAGGTAACTTGATTAGTTAGATGAGTGTATGTTTATGTTCTCTAATCATTTTTTAAAATCTATACAATTAAAACGACTGGATTTACAAATTGATTACAAAAAGCCTCTCTACATTTTGGCAATATTCTAAAAATGCCGGATATGAATGGAAAGTGACTTTTAGGGTATTGTCTTCCATGCGTTTCATCGTGAAATTCTTATTCTCATTAAAATTAATAAAATCTTCAAAAACCTTTAGGATTTTTTCATCTTCCGTAGTTTTGAGCGAGTAATACATATTTATTCCATCTTCCGGGAAATTTTCTTCATAGATATCATTATCTAAAAAGAATGAGGAGGGTGCCTTTTTGTTGTTTTCTGTCTCATCGATGCTTTGTGGTGAAGTATTAAAAGATTCCAATTCATCACCGTTCTGCACGTACGGATGTCTGGGATCATTCATTTTTCTCAATATTTCGGCATTTTTGTATATGAAAAGAAAACCAGACGCCATATCCTCAATATATAAGCCAGATTCTGTCTGGGCTGAGAGGACCTCATTAATATATGAAGCGTAATTTTTTAACTTTTTAAAAACCCGTGGATCATCGGAGCTTATTTCTAATAATATTCTTTGTTCTAAATTATCGTTTTTGTCGCCAGCCATCCGTAAAAACCCCATGATTTAGTTAATATTTTTGTAACTTAGTGCTAGAGATTAATAAAATTTCTTGTCCATTTTTAAAATATAATATAATATTTTAGTTAGGAAGAGAATAAATAGGATAAGTTATCCTAATACATTATGAGTATAAAAAAATTAGTTCAATCTAGTTACGATAAAATCGGACATATGTATGATGAACATAGAGATATTCATAAGATTGATAAGGAACTGCAGATGTTTCTGGAGGTGCTCCCAGAAAACGCTTATGTTCTTGATGCCGGAAGTGGTGCAGGCAGACCAACCTCGGATTTTTTAACGAAAAATGGAATAAATGTTATGGGCATTGACATTTCCGAAAAAATGATTAATTTGGCCAAAGTTAATGTTCCTAAAGCAGAATTTCAACAAGGAGATATGAAAGACTTAAAATTTCCCCCTGAAACCTTTGATGGGGTTATCTCACTCTTTTCATTATTTCATGTTCCACGGGAAAAGCACGAACAAGTCCTCAGGGGCTTCCAAAAAATCCTTAAAAAAGGGGGAACTCTTTTAATTAATACTGGAACGACGGCTCACGAGGGAATTACTCGTTTCTTTGGAGAACCGATGTTTTGGAGCAATTATGATCCAAAAATAACCCTAAGAATCGTTAAAATGCTGGGCTTCCAGATTATTATGGAAGGAAAACTTTTCCGGGGAGGAGAAGTTCAATATTGGATCTTTGCTAAAAAAATGTAGACTTACTCATTAATAACCCAAATTTGCATTAGATATTTTTTAAATGTAATTTTTCTTTTTCATGATTTTGCATCACATAAAATTTTTTGGTTCATTATATTTGTATAACAATATCGATGAAAAACAAAAAAGTTCTTATTCTCGGTGGCACCGGGCACGCCCACCTCTACACCATAAAAAGAATGTCCCAGTTAGTAGAGCTAGGGCTAAAAGTTATAGTTATTTCGCCGAACCAATTTTATTATTCGGGACTTGCACCCGGGGTATTAGGTCGATATTATTCTCTTGACCGAGATATAATAAATGTAAAAGAATACATCGAAAATACTGGGGCCAGGTTTATAGACGATAAGATTGCGAAAATTAGCCCTCAATCGAAGAAAATACA
>CAZEPC010000405.1:0-4588 GCA_964513765.1 uncultured archaeon | reverse complement strand
TGGAATAATTCTTTCCTTTATATTCTTTCATTTCTTTAATATCCTCAAACATATCATCGAAATCTGACCAAAATGACTTTCTCCATTCAAATAATCTGTCAAATGCATCGAATATTGACATAGTAGTTTTCACCTTTAGTTATGTTTCCCATTTTTTCTAGAGAAAACACAAGTATTTAAAGCTTACTCTCAGACAACATTAAGTTGTCCATTCCATCCATAAATTATCTTTTTATTTAAGAAACTCATTGTGAGGGTTTTCTCTTGTTATGAGACCCAAAAACACTAAAACTGATTCTAAATACATGGAATATGCATTAAGAAAGCAAAACGTGAAAAAAATAAGTAAAATCGGAGAGGAAAAAACTTATAAAAACTTTTCGTGTCAAATTCTAAACGGGAGTAAAGCCCAAATCGAAATTGGTTTTATCCCGCTTTGGGTCCTCGACCTCTAAAACCTTAGCCTTCACATCCATACCGATCTCAAAATTATCGGGATCCCCTTCCCATTGCTTATTCTCTCCCACAATATGGCCTGAAATACTGGGGCCTTCCTCAAGCTTTACCGTTCCAAAACAATAAGGTGTTTTCATATTGTATCCTTGATTAGTAAAATAACGTGCACCCACATTGATGAGGGCATAGGTTTCCACCTTTCCTTTCCCTGAAAACTCAATCCATTCCATATCATTTGAGAAACATTCGTTGCAGAACTTTCTCGGGGGCAAAAATACCTTTCCACATTGCCCACATTTACTTCCCATGATTTTTCCATTTTTTAGATAATCATTATAGCTTTTTAACGTGAATTCTTTTTGTTCGCTCATTTTCTTTCCTCCTTATTTTTCAAAAATATGCACTACACAGGTAGCGCCCGATCCTCCTAAGTTATGAGTTAGTGCTTTTTCTACATCAAAATCTACTTGTCTATTTCTTTCAGCTATTCCTCTCATTTGCTTAAATATCTCAACGGGTTGAGCCACACCGGTTGCACCAACAGGATGTCCTTTGGTTTTTAAACCTCCGCTAGTATTAATCGGTCTGGATCCATCTCTCTTTGTTTCTCCTTTAGCTACCGCTTTTGCTGCCTCTCCTGCCTTCCAAAATCCGAGATCTTCCATGGCGACCAATTCGGCAATTGTAAAGCAATCATGTACTTCTGCCATTTGAATATCTTCTGGGCTTAAACCACTCATTGTGTATGCTTGTTCTGCGGCAGTTTTCGTTGCTTTAAATGAGGTAAGCTTATCCCTATTGGCCAGAGAAAGTGTATCGGATCCTTGACCAATTCCTGTTATCCAAATTGGTGTATCGGTATATTGCTCCGCCACCTCTTCGGAAGCTAGAAAGATCGCACCCGCACCATCTGTGATTAAGGAGCAATCAAATAACCTTAAGGGATATGCAATATATGGATTGCTCGATGATTTGAGAAATTCATAAGGACTTTCCCAATCAGGAATCGGTTTCCCTCTCTTTTTTGCTTTGGCTTTCTTGCCATCCATAACTTCTTCAATAGAACTCTGGACTTGGGCAAAGGGGTTCTCTTTTCCATTTTCGTAGTTTTTTATTGCAATATTAAATAAATCTTCGGGTTTGGTTCCGTATTTTTTCATATGGGCAGTTGCAACCGAAGCATATAATCCCGGAAAGGTTGCTCCTGCTTTATATTCAATTCTTGTATCTGAAGCTGCTGCTAAGGCATCCGTAGCATCTACGGTGGGTACTTCGGTCATGGTTTCCACTCCACCCACCAATACCACATCGTTCATTCCCGAAGCAACATTTATTACTCCATGTCTCAAAGCCAATCCACTGCTGGCACATGCAGATTCGAATCTGGTGGCCGGTTTTGGGTTTAGTCCTGCTATTTCTGCCATAAGTGGGGCGAGATGTGACTCGTGATTAAATAAATCGGCAGTAAAGTTTCCAAAGAAAAGCTCGCCGATATCATCCATATCTATGCCATTATCAATAGTATCAAGGGCATTTATTAATGCATCTTGCCATAAGTCTCGATTTTGTTTTTTGGGGAACCATCGACCAAACTTACTCATCCCGGCACCGATGATTGCCACTTTTCGTCCTAATTTTGCCATAATCTTCACTTTTTATGATATCTTTTTTGTAATATTGCTGTTACAATATTAACTCTTTTCTTTTTTAAGTAATTTCTGCAATTTTTTTTAAAAATAAGAAAAAGTTCTCTTATGCATATTGATTCGAATGATATTTAATTTATAATTGATTATTTCATGCATTATAATGAAGAAAAAAGAGCAAAATCATCGTGGTAAAAATGTTTTATTTATTTTTGCCGATCAAATGCATAGGTTTGCCCTCGGCTGCATGGGGAACGAGGATATTCACACTCCGAACCTCGATAAGCTGGCAGAAGATGGAGTTCTATTTAAAAATTCCTATTCCAATTGCCCGATTTGTAGTCCCTTTCGCATAAATCTATTCTCGGGAATGTACACCGGTCAAACAAAAGCTTACCGAAATGAATCGGAAATTCCCGACTCTTGTACCCCTATGGCAGAAACTTTCAGTAAAGCCGGGTATAAAACTAGTTTTGTGGGAAAATGGCACATTGGAGATAATGGAAATGGCCCCATACCAGAAAGGCTTCGAGGAGGATTCGAAGATTTTATCGGATACCAATGCTATAACGGCTTCTTTGAGGATGTGAATTTTTACGATGAAGAGGGAACGGAACATCATTTTGAAAAGCATAGAACGGATGTGGCAACGGACATCGCAATTGAACGTTTGGAAAAGATAAAAGACACCCCATTTTTTATGTGCGTGGCTTACCAAGCTCCTCATTATCCAGAACAACCTTCACCGAAATATGCAAAGATGTATGAGGGAAAACCCATAAAAAAACGTCCGAATATGGAAGAGATCGATCCATATGTGGGGACCAACAGCCCCAAGAGCCCCAAACCCAAGGAACGGGATCCAGATTATCAAAAATATGGTAACGACTTGGAAGAATACCTCCGAATGTATTATGCCCTGGTCACACAAATTGATGCAAATGTGGGCCGCCTTATCCAAGCCCTTAAGGATTATGGGATTTATGAAGACACAGTAATAATATTTACCGCCGACCACGGTGATCTGCAAGGGAGTCACGGTTTAAAAAATAAAAGAGAACCTTATGAGGAATCATCGGGGATCCCCTTGATTGTGCGGGTTCCAGAAGGGAGAAGCGGTGCGGTGTCGGACGCTTTAATTGAAGGGGTTGATTACTATCCAACATGTTTGGATTATGTAAATATTGATACCGATTATCCCCTTCCGGGTAAAAGTTTTGCTCCCTATACCCGTGGTGAGTCTCAAGTGTTTGATCAACCCATCTTTTCGGAGATGAATAACTGGAGAATGATTCGGGATGGAAAATATAAGCTTATTGTCAATAGATGGTTCCTATGGCCTAAAGAACTTTATAATCTGGAAGAAGATCCCTATGAGATGCATAATTTAATTGATAATTCGGATTATAAACCCATAATTAAAAAGCTGAGAAAAAAAATCAAAAAATGGAGGAAATTCTGCAAGAAGAACCGCTTCAAGTGAGCAGAACCTCTCAAAGCTAAGATAAGTATCCCTTCTTAACACTTTTTGGTTTAAACTTTTTTTATTTTGTTAGTAAATATTTATTATCTCTTTGTTCCGCAATTTGTACAGAAATCCTCACCGGGTTCCAATTTCTTGCCGCAGTTCGTACAGAAATCTCCGCCAGATCCTTTATCGCTACTTGCTTGAAAGGATGATCCATAGGCGGGAGCTTCTGTTTCTTCATATGCTTGCCCAAAGGCGTCTTTCTTTTTTGCTTTTCGGGATGATTTCGGCCTATAACGGGTATTGGGCTTATATCGTATTGCGCCCGCCAAGCCGCCGAAAACTGATCCGATTAAACCCCCTTCCAAACACGCAAGTGCGATTGCGGCGATGGGGCTCAGGTCAGTTAACCCAGTTGTCAATCCTGTAAGAATTGGATCTATGCCAGGTACTTCTGCCCCTAGTACTCTTGCAAGGAGAAGATAAATACCGATTCCCAAAACCATCCAATAAACTGCTATTTTTATCCCCATCAAGAAGCCCTCCTTCATATCGCGGGCCCAAAGTAAAGCGGAAATAAACGCGACCAAGATCCATGGGATCATCATCGCGATTGCAAATACTGGTTCATCTGGTCTGTATTGCAATAACCAGTGAATCGGGAATACCACAATCATTAAAATTCCCAATAGTCCGCCTGCAAACAAAGAGGCAACCCCTCCCAAATTTTCGGGGACAGTTTGGATTAATAGGGTGTTTAGAGCCTCTCCCAAATTTTGGAACACTCCGCCCGTAATTGCGCTAGAAAGATCAAATACCACAAATGAGATCCAAGCCATTGGAAAGAGACAGCAAAAGGCAAGGCAATTTATACAACATTTTTTACAACATCCACGTTCATCTTCTGAACTCATACACATCAACTAATTAATTAAGTTTGTCATGAAAATCCATGCATATATAATTAACATACTAAAATGATGATCACAATGATATATGCTTTTAATCAAGTGATCTT
>CAZEPC010000404.1:0-4591 GCA_964513765.1 uncultured archaeon | reverse complement strand
CAGTAATAAAAAGTTAAGAGAAAAAAACCTAAAGACCTTAATAACAACAATCTAATTAAATACAAAATAGTTCATTTGAAGTCTATAGTGCCAAATAAATAGTGTTATTGAATAGAATGAGAAAAAAAGGTCAAAACATCTCGCCGTGCATATTGCATTAAACTAATAAAATCACCGCAAGTTTTCTAAGCAGATTTGATTTGGTCGATGAGATTTGCCACTCTTTCCCGATATTGGAGATAATCATGGGGATCTTGGGAAAACGTACGAAAGTCTTTCATTATTCCCTTCATATCATTTAATACGGCGCTGATTTCTTCGGAATACAGCGGTCTGGTTTGATTCAGTTCCTTAAGGATGTAAAAATATTCAATATCCTCGAATCCATCCCTTAGTGCCTCCCATCTAATAGAGGAATCATAAACTCCCGCAGAAACATTTCTGGGATAAATCAACCAGCCATCCAACCAAGAATTATAACCGTAGCCGTGCATATTATGATAATAGGCGGCTGTGTGCCAGTAGAGAAATCCATCAATATCATAATAAAACACCTGCCAACCTAACACCTTCGTGTCAATCAATTGATTATATACCATAATGTTCGCGTAAGGTGTTTTTGGGAAGAGGCAAGGATAATACACAATATCGGCGCCCTTGGATTGGAGATATTTTAAATTCTCATAATAACGATCAAGATGGTGCTCAATGGGGGCCCAAATATTAATATCATCGTAAAGGAAAGAGATCTCGTCCCGTGGGGCAGTAGTTAAAAGAATACGGAGATCTTGATCTACCGAATGGATCAATTCGCAGATCCTTTCGAATTCTACACATTCCTCCACACTGGGCTCATCTATATAATACACATAGGCCCTATCCAACCAACCCTTGGATTCCAAGTGGGAGGCAACCTTCGCGTAGAAAGTAATCAATGAGAAATTATAATCGTAGCTAAATTTCTCGAATTGCTTGAGAAACCCTTTGGGTGAGCCCAATTTAATTTGATTTTGTCCTTGAGAAAATGCGTACTCCGTGAGCTCATCCCACCTTTCCCATTCAAAATCCCATAGCATAGTACTGGCGTTAAAGCTTACATTAAACGGAACTCCCCCAAAATCGATTTTATGATTAAAGAAATTCTGCATAAGATTGGTATTTGAGGTCATGGGATTAACCATTGTTTGATAGCTGTGAGTGGTTGGGAGCGCGAAATTGTAAACTTCAAGAGAGAGGCGAATTGTATGTGTTTCCTCTTGGTCCAGAGTTATTGTGAAATTGGCATGATATATACCCGAGCTGACATCTTTTGGAACATAAACGGTGTACCAAAGAGGAAAGTTTCTGCTTTCGTTCAAAGAGAATTGATATTCCATCTCCGAAAGGGGAAGTATTCTATCGAAAAATTCACCCCGAATGAGGTCCACCAAACCTACGGATTGATTCTGAGTACCGACTACCGTTTGACCATTACGATTTACGAATGGGGAAAGTTCTATCTCAATATTTTGTATGTTATCTTGGTTAAGATTCCAAAGGATAAACTGGGTGGATTCAAACTCGTTCTTTGCTGCTTTAATAGTAATTGAGTTGTTGACCAAATCCGCAGAAGCACCGGGTTTAAAATGGGGATCAACCCTGGTTGCCGAATCCTCGTTCCATACGAAAAAATTATCCTCCGAGTATGCCAAAACTTGCCGGGTATGCGCATCCGCGTGTTTCGTAGCAATGAAATAGGTAGGAATTATGGACACGGCAATAATAAACAACAATAACACCGCCCCGCTTTTAGACATGCTTAGCGAAAATTTCCTCCCGTTCTTTTTCCGGTTATCTTGGTTCGGAGCCAAATCTTTATCCGCCAAACTTTTTGAAACTTTACTCACTTGAAACCCCTCCTCCGTTGGTATCATCTTTACTTCCGGTTAACTTAAGTGTTTTGCCAGAGATCATTTTTTTAACCAAAACGGGTTTTTCATCCTTATAGAATCCCACAAAGGTAATAATTATCGTCACGATTAGGAATCCCAATACTACATAAAATATAATGGCCAAGAGATCGTATATTTCTCTTGCCGAGGGATTAAATTCGCTATTATGGGGGCCACTAATCCTCTGATCATGACCAATAATTAAGCCTAAAAAGAGTAAAGTAAAGAGGAAAAGCATTTGAAGCTCCAAATGAACCCCGTGATATTGTGTCTCCATATGAAATTCCCGATAATAGTTGAAGAATATGGCAAATACTGTTGCAATAGGAATGGAACAGAGAAATGCGTGAGGCCAGCTCTGGAAAAATGGAAACCCTTCAATAATATTTTGAGGATCCAAATACCAATCGGTGGTTGCCGCAATATCCATCTGTTTCATTTCTAAAAATACTACGGATAGCAACGAGAGCCAGCTTATGAGGTGCCATATTCGACCGGGGATCCATTGCAAGAGAAATAAGATGACGCAAAACATCACGGCAACGCATACAAATAATTTGGCATAGGATAATAATTCATAATATCTGTCAATATCAATGGTAAAAAGATAACCGCCCGCCAGAACCATAAAACCCCCGTAAATCGAATAGAAGCCGAACGTGACGGATCTTTTTCTGAGTAATCTGTATACCTTTAAAGATTCCACATCAGACTGGCGTTGCGGCTTTTTACCCGTATCCATGATAATTCTCAAGCTAGCCATCAAAATGAGAATGAGGAGGAACACAATCAGAAATGGGATGGTCTCCAACAACGGCAGATTTTTCATCGCAATCCCTACTAAAACTACAATTCCGGGTGCAAACACCGCATACATCTTTACGCTATTCTCTTCCATAAAATGACTCGCGTTTATGGTTTTTTCTTGATACATTCCAATATCTAATAATCTTTTCGTGCTATAAAGTATGGTAAATCCCCCAAAAATGGTGAGACTATAAATAATATAAAAATATTCGACCAGCCCCTCTTTATGAATCAAATGTAATACCAGGGCTAAAATCAAAAATCCGCCGCCGATTCCAAGCCCCATTGTGAGGTTATATTTATTCTTAGACCGTGCTGTTTCCTGTATCTTAACATTATTATTTTCATCTCGCCTTTCCACCCCGGGAATACCCACACCTGGAGTTAACCCAATGTGATCTTTATTCTCACTTTCTCTCTCTATTCCATACCGCGTTCTTTCTTTTTCTTGAGCCTTATAAGGAGTAACCAACAATAAAATGTTTATGATGGCCAACAGAAAATTGCATAAAAAGTGTGAAAGGATCAAAGCAATATTATCCTGTACTAATTGTCCGATTATAATGTAGGGAGGTTCAACAAAGGTTTCAACCATCCCCACGTAAATATAAAGAATGGCGAAACCTAATCCAGCGCTTGTGAATTGGAGCACGGAATTGATAATCCTAATGCTCTTAAAATTGAAGAAATAATACACCAGAACCATAATAGGGAAGACCAAGCAAAGTACAAGGGCCATCATCATCGTACCATCATAATAATAATATCCCCTCTGAATGAACTCACTAGCACGAGTCATGAGGAGGCCCCATGTACAGAAGGCCAAGATTGCAAGGGCCAAATTGAAAATAACAGTAGCTCTCGAAATCTTTTCCCAATGTTCAATGTTATCTTTCATATTAAATACTTTGTTATGAAAGCACAAAAAACTTTTTTTACGAGAGCAAGTTATTACCTAATAGAATTAATCGTACTTTGATGAGAAGAACATGAAAACACAAAACCACACTTCCAACAATTCGGAAACTTCAGTGGAGTTTGACTTCTTCTATCAAGGTTTTAACTATTTTTATTACTTTATGTGGCACTAAGTGAGCCTAAAATCTTTTCACGGTTAAGGTTGACTTAGTGCGTTTATCATTTGTCCTCTAATTATTTTCTTCTTCTTTTAAGTACAATAATTTCTTAAGAAATTAATTCTAAAAAAGGCCAGAAAACTGGTGTAAAAGAAAAAATAAAAGAACTAAAATGATACCACCATACTACCGTGTAAAAGAAACCCGGCTTTCCTTAGTTCCTTAAAAAGGATAAAAATACAAGAAAAGAGTTGAAACATACACAAAAAATTACAAAAAATGAGGAACTAATAGCAATGACCAACTTAGGAAAAAAAATACGAATGGAACGAGTAATGAACCGAAAAACGCGAAAATCCATCATCGTACCCATGGATCACGGACTTACCATCGGAACGGTGACAGGATTGGACGATATGCCGAATATTATAAATAAGATCTCGGAAGGTGGGGCAAATGCGGTAATTTTACATGCTGGAATTGCCGAAACTGGCCATAGAGGATCCAAGCCTGGTGTCGAAAGTTATAACGATATCGGTCTGATTGTACACATGAGCGGAAGCACCGCCCTTTCCCCCACCGCGAACCGAAAGGTTTTAGTCTGTAGCGTGGAACAAGCAATTGCATTGGGGGCCGATGCCGTATCCATCCATATCAATATTGGATCGAATACGGAATCCGAACAACTTGAGTTACTCGGTGAAACGGCCCAAAAATGCCGAAAGTGGGGAATGCCTCTCTTGGCGATGATGTACCCGAGAGGTCCCGACATACAGG
>CAZEPC010000403.1:0-4594 GCA_964513765.1 uncultured archaeon | reverse complement strand
AGCGGCTAAAAGGACAATTGGAATAGAATTAGATTTTAGAGAATTATTGGAATTATCGGTATAATTTTTTATAATCAAATCCCTCCCACCAAGTTGTTGGGATTGCATGACCATCTTTTATAATAAGAGTATGCTCGGCTTGACTCACCATACCATTTTGTCTTTCCACGAAAACATGATATCCTTCTAAAATATTCTTCTGATAATAGCGCTTGATGGTTTTATCAACCTTTTCTTTGGGCATAAAATCAACCCAACGGGGTGAAAATGGAAAGGAACCAAATTTCTTTTTGAAGTTTTTAACCCTGGCTCGTTCCCTCATTGGTAAAGATTTTGATTTTTTGGTACTTTTTATCCGATAGATAGGGACAACGTCACCATTTTTCACCATACCATACCCATCTGTTGCGAATGGTTCGACGGCGAATTGGTCTCCCTCTCTCAAAACATAATTTGAATTACTCTGGCTAATATTAGGAACAAAAACTCCCGCATGAAGACTCCATTGCTTTAATTGATGTCCCCCCAAATTTGCGATAGGGGTAAAGCCATCATATTTTTCAATCGCACCTTGTATGACCCGCCCAATATCCCTTACATTCACTCCAGGCTTAAAATAAGCTATTGCACTATATAAAGCCTCCTTTGCGGCTTTTATTAAATTATGATAATGCTCATTATTATCCCCTAAATTAATGGATACGGCTGCATCAGCAACAAATCCATCATAATGAGAACCTAAATCCACTTTTAATAGACCTTTTTCCGGTAGAACCAGTTCATCATCTATTAATGGACTATAGTGGGCAGCTTCTTCATTTAAACTAATATTTGCGGGAAAGGAAAGTCCTTCCGCTCCTTGATCCAAGATATCTTTTTCCAAAACATTTGCTAAATCAAGTAATTTGGTCCCAGGTTTTGCAATCTTTTGTGCGAGTTTTAATGCATGAGATACTGCTTTTCCAGCTTTCATATAGCATTCAAAGGCATGATTACTTATTTTTCCCATAATTTCTTTCCCTTAAAATGAAAAAACTATAAGACAATAAATTCTTTTCTCTTTTTAATTGAAAAAACTTAACTTTTCATTATTCTTTCTTCATATAGCTAATTTATACTAAAAATTGAAATCAAATTCTTTAATAATCGATCATTTTTTGCCATATAGAATATGGAACTTTCAAAGATAACAAAAAGCTTCACAGAATCGGTTATTCGCGAGATGACAAGAATTTCACGAAAGCACGATGGTTGTATTAATCTCGCACAAGGATTTCCAGATTTTTCAGCTCCAGTAAAAATTAAAAAGGCCGCGATTAATGCAATTCAGCAAGACATCAACCAATATGCCATAACATGGGGCAGTAAAAGTTTACGAAACGCTATATCCGAAAAAGTCACCAATTATAATAATATCAAGGCGGATCCATTAAAGAATATTACTGTAACTTGCGGATCAACGGAAGCAATGATCAGTTCCCTCAAAGCTATTATAAATCCAGGAGACGAGGTTATTATTTTTGAGCCTTTTTATGAGAATTATGGGCCCGATTGCAAATTAAGCGGAGCAACCCCCAAATACGTGACCTTACAACCCCCCGAATGGAAATTTGATCCTGAAGAGATGAAAAGAAAATTTAACGCAAAAACAAAAGCAATCATAATCAACACCCCCAATAATCCTACGGGAAAAGTATTTAGCAGAGAAGAGCTCGAATTAATAGCAGATCTATGTCAAGATTATGATGCAATTGCCATCACAGATGAGATTTATGAACATATCCTCTATGATGGAAAAAATCATATTTCTATTGCTTCCTTGGAGGGAATGGAAGAGAGAAGCATAACCATCAATTCGATTTCAAAAACGTACTCCTTAACAGGATGGAGGGTGGGCTGGGCGATTGCCTCAGAAAAAATAACAAATGAGATCAAAAAAGTACACGATTTTCTCACGGTAGGCGCACCTGCACCCCTACAAGAGGGAGCAGCCTTTGCTTTAGGAATGAAACAAAAATATTACATAAACTTAAAGAATTTTTACACAAAAGCCAGAGATACACTTATAGAAATCCTCAAGGAAACTTCACTCAAACCCTTTTACCCCAAAGGATCGTATTATATCATGACAGATTGCACACAGTATATGGATGAGAGAGGACTTAATAATTCAACAGAGCTTGCAATCGATATAATTAAGAATGTGGGCGTTGCCACGGTACCCGGAGGTTCGTTTTTTGAAAGTGAAGAGAAAGGAAAACATCTCACGAGATTTTGTTTTTGTAAAAAAGAGGAAACTCTTCAAGCAGCAAAAAAGAGACTGGAGAAACTTAGGAAATGAATATAAAATCAATAAAATCTGGAAAGATCAATAAGAATAAGTTAGGATACCTCTACTTATTCATTGGTATATTTTTTTGGTCAACTATAGAGATAACCCTCACTTTAATAAAAAATGAGAATACCAGCCCCATTATTATTAACACCTTCAGGATGCTAATTGGCGGTATTTTTCTACTTGGATATATTACAATATCTGGAAGATTAAACCAGTTTAAACAGTTTATTCGTATTTTTCCAAAATACTACATTCCAGCGGCCATTATCGGGTTAGTCATAGGGCAAATAATTTATATAAATGGAACCCAAAAAACCCAACCAGAATTGGCTGCAACTATCTTTTCCTCCAACCCAATAATCATTTCACTTTATATGATGCTTTTCCAAAATGAAAAGAAGACAAAATATAAGATAATTGGAGTCATTATCGGCTTTCTTGGTGTTTTATTAATTATCACCGAGCTTAAGTTTGATGTGTTTTTGCAAGAAGAATATTTGGTGGGAAATCTATTGGTTTTCATTGGAATGAGCCTTTGGACCTTGGATGTAATATTAGGAAAGCTCATTTTCAATAAATCTCAAAATCAAAAAGAAAAAGATACTGAAAAACTGGGAGAAAATAACCAAAAAAATAAGAAGTTATCCAACCAAAATAAAAATGAACATAACACCCTAGACAAAGAGGAACAGAAAAGGAAAGAGAATAACAACCAAGATATTGCCTTCGACAGTTTAGACTTTAATGCTGCCACTTTCATAATAGCTGGGCTTGCTATGGTACCTTTTCTCGCTTTACCCAGTGAAATTGAGATTATTCCAAAAATGACCATCAAAGCATGGATGGGAATTCTTTGGTTGGGAATAATTACGGGTGGGATAGGCTATCTACTTTTTTTTAAGGGAATCCAAGATATAGAGGCATCGGAAGGAATCAATGCGTTTTACTTTAAGCCTGTGTTTTCAACGGTACTTTCTTTTCTCATTTTTGGGAATATTCCTTCTACGATATTTTATATTGGGTTAATTATCGAAATTTTTGCACTAGTTTTGGTGTCGAAAACGAATAAAAATGCCCGAAAAAAGACCAATTCTGCATGAAAATAGAGAAACAGCAATTATCTTTCTTTTTTAAATTAAAGTAAAAAGCTAATTGAAAAAATATTTATAATATATAATCCCAAATATGTGTGATAAAGCATAGATTTTCTTAAGAGAGAAAAAGACTAGACCATTGTTTTATAAAAAAGAAAATCATCTAATAAATAAGTAATAAAACTATTTTGAATTTTTATGAGAGGAGCGATTCTCTTTTAAGAGAAAGCATTGGGGAATTTGGGTTAATAATAATATATTAAATTGAAAAAACTCAAAAGAAAATAAAATAATAACTTAAATAATCTAGTGAAGAAAATAAAACAAAGAACTAGGTTAAACCTTTAGGTTACTTATTATATATACTTACATAAAGTAGGTATGAATTTTTTTAAGAAAATCTACAATAAAAAGGATGAATTGAGATGCAGTTTAAACAAAAAAGAAGAACTACAATAACGGCATGTCTCTTACTCATCTTCTTTATGGGGTTAGGGAGCATATCTAATCTTGATCTGACCGATTCCCAAAATATTAATGATGATGGGGATCTTAACGAGAAGACCTTATTAGATGATGATTCCGACATTGGTATTAAAGAAGATAATCCCATAAACGATGAGGAGACATCAGTTCCCCCGATTGGAGCACAAGATACGGCTTCAGGATGGTGGAATAAATCTTATGATTATCGTAAAAAGATAATAATAACGAACGATTTAGAATTTACACAAACTCGACCCGTAAATATATATATCGAATTTTCTCAAAATCGGGCAATAAATAATTCCATTCGAATTGTCAAATTTTCGGAAACGGAAAGTGGAGAGGAATGGGAGGCAATCCCAACCCAAACATGGAATAAATCTTATTATAGTGGTGAAATCCTAAAAAGCACCACTGCAACTTTTATAGGGCATGATTTGGAAGTGGGTGAAAATATCTATTACGCCTATTATGATCCGCAAGAAACCTATGATCCAACAGATCTTAGTGGAAATACCTTCAATGTTGATTATCAAGGAGATTTATTAAATGTGACTTGGGATGATACAGAGGGGGAGATATATAATATTGAAATGAAGGAGAATTATGGAGCCTATGAACTAGAAGATCAATATGGAAATCTCCATCAAGATAATTCCTCTTCTCCGGGTAAATT
>CAZEPC010000402.1:0-4595 GCA_964513765.1 uncultured archaeon | reverse complement strand
TCACCCCTTGTTTTATTTGTAGTGAATTCCCTGATTGGGAGATAAAGAGAAATATGGAATCTTGTAAGAAACTACGGGGTCTAAAATAGTTTAAGAATTCATCTATTTCGTAAATTATGCATTCTTTATTTTTGAAGGGGGAAATGGTGGATTTCTTAAACTGGGAATTAAGATAATAAAATGGGAGGAAAGAAGCGAAAAAGTTGTAGCTGTGTCCAATAAAAAATATTGTTCTTATTTTCATTTTTTTAATTTTTGCACGGGCTGTATTAAAAATTTCCTTTCCCTCTGGAGAAAGATAATATTGGAGGCATTTGTACAGTCCATTGGGAATTTCAATGAAATCTTCCAATATTTTATCAAATTCGATTACTGCCATATAATTCTCTTGGTTTTTCCTTGGTAGTATTATATTTTTCAAAGAAATTAAAAAACTTTCCAATCTCAAAAAAAATTTTATCAAAAAAAAGAAAAAAATGCGCTTTTCAAGTGTATGTCTCAATCGCCATTTTTTTCTCTTGGGCAATTAATTTTTTGGCCAGTGCTTGGAATGCAGCGATTATTCCATTCCCTGTTTTCGCAGAAGTTTCTGCATAAAGATATCCATTATCCTTTGCGTATTTTAATGCTTTTTTCTTGGGGACATTCCTTCTGAGATCTATTTTATTGCCCACCACCAATACTGGTATATTCTTTCCAACATTAAATTGCAATTCTTCGATCCACTTGTCCAGATTTTCAAAAGATACTGGGTTGGTAACGTCATAACACAATAAGGCACCTTTGGCCCCCTTGTAGTACATTCCTCTTTGTTTTTCATAATGTTCTTGCCCTGCAACATCCCAGACTAACATTTTTACATTGTAGGTTTTACTTCCTGAAAAAAGTGCTGCTCCGTTATTATAATCAACTTTTAATTCCTTAGTTCCAAAATCAATGCCAAATGTGGTCTGAAGATCTTGTTTAAAGAAATTGTCTGTCAGCCGTACCTTGATTGCGGTTTTTCCTACGGCTGAATCCCCGAGTTCGACAACCTTAAATGAATAAGACTCTCCACGGAGAAATTGTACCTCTTCATACCCCCATGACGATACATTATCTCCAGTTATCAACCCATAATCCAATTCCTCAATCTCTTCCAATTCTATAATAAATCCCTTCGTATAAGTATCAGTTTCCATATATTCTAAGGCATGAAGATTCTTCGTTTTTATCCTCCCAGAACAAGGTGATTTGAGTGCCGTTTCTCCATTATCATGGTAGATTTTGGCAAATATTTGCCCGGCTCTCACAAAATTCTTTACTAAAATTTCTATCTTTTTTGGATTTTTTAATAAAGCGTACCCAATTTGATCTAATCCAATCAGCTTCTTGCTGGTGTCGCAAAAAACGTGATTTTGATTGTAATAGAATTGTTCTGGTAATTTATATTTCCCATCTAAAAATGTGGCCATTTTAATCACTTTTCTAATATCTTAACCTAATAATTATTGATTTTCAATATTATATCCTCGCAATTTATTGAAAACCAACATTATAGATCGAGAAAGCTAGGTTTGAAAAACATTATGGAAATGACATATTTTCCACATTTTTATCAATAGACATTTAAGGAGTTTTATGAAATAATGGAAAATCCTTATGAAACTCTGAAAAAATTCTCTAGAAATCTCGAACTGCTCAAAAAACTATGAAAAAACTCTAAAAGCAAAAGAAGGATGATTATTTAACCTGAAAAGACCAATCTTGTTTATTTTCAATGATGTCCTCAAGGATTTGCTTTGTTTCTTCTTTATTTTTAACATATAATTTCATAATAAGACGGGCTAAATGTCTGCAGAAATTTTTCTTTTCCCTATGAACTTGGACAAACATCGGGCATTTATGGATGATTGTTTTATTCTCTGTATTAATTACAAAGGGATAAAGAATTTCATTTCCTTCATCGTTTGTATCCTTCACTTTCCCCTTAATTTTCCCAGATAAATCGGCAGATTCAATTTTTATTTGAGAACTGCGAATTTTTTTGGCACTTTCTTCCACTTTAGGATCTATTAAATCATCCTTAAGCACTTGGAAAACCATATTTTCGGTGATTTCCATATTTTCACGCCAAGTATGGTTTAATTTTGCCAACATCTTTTGCCTAATTTTCACACCTTCTTCTTGCCATTCCGAAAATTCTTT
Source organism: uncultured archaeon (assembly GCA_964513765.1). Taxonomy (GTDB): domain Archaea; phylum Asgardarchaeota; class Lokiarchaeia; order Sigyniarchaeales; family Promethearchaeaceae; genus CAZEPC01. The sequence continues at coordinate 2,408 of CAZEPC010000402.1, read as the reverse complement.
TTTGAGGGCCTTGGCCAGCTGAATTTCTTCCTTTTTTTTATTTTCCATCAAATATCCACGTTTAATTCCCTCATTGAGGATCTTTTTAGTTTCGTTTAGTTTAAACATAGAGAGGTCAAAAGAAATATAGTTCACCAAATGATCTCTTTGAATTTTCGGTCTGTCTATAATTTTCCACCAGTAAAGCACTAAATCTTTTAGATTGGAAGGGGGAGTGAAGGCCATCTTATTCTCAAATCCAGCGTTTTTTTAAAATATTATTATTTATTAAATATTATAGGAAAAATTTCTCGTTTGATATTATATATTTGTGGTTAGATCAATTACTTTTGGCTCCAATCTGTTGCTTTTGATATTCACAAGGGTCGGTTTTCCGAAATCTGGTACGATTCCAAAACTTTTCATGTAATCGGTTTGCCCTTGAAAACATCCGGAATTTACAGTTAGGATCCCATGATAGGATCCAACCCCCACTTTATGGAGGTGTCCCGTATGGAGAATATCAGGCGTTTCTTTCAGGGTGAGCCAATCTTTTTCGGTGGGTGCCAATTCGGTTTCATTTCCGTAACTCGGTGCTAAGTGTCTTGCTCGGATGAATTCCGCCATGATATCTTGGGCCCTATCGTAATCCATTCCGGGAATGTCCTTTTTCATTTCAATAAGAGAGGTTCCGTGAAATACTTCGGTTTTGATACCATGGAGCTTCACCATGGCAGGTGCCCCTAACATTTTTGTCCCAATATCATATAACGGTTGGGCAATATCCTCGGGGATGGCGGGTGTAGGAACTGCTTTATGAACGGAGTCATGGTCCCCTGGTGATAATATGACTTGAACATAATCCGGTAATCGGGCAAATTGTTCCGCCGCGAATTCATATTGTTTGTAAATATCGGTAATCGAAAGGCGTTTATCTTGATTTGGGTAAATTCCTATTCCATCCACAATATCCCCCGCCACCACCACATATTTTACTCTCCCAGCTTGTTCCAGTTGTTTGTCATTTCCAATTCGGCAGTTCAAATAATCCACAAATCTGTCCCATACTTTTTCCAACCAATCTATGCTACCGAAATGGGTATCGGAAATTAAACATATTGCCAATCCATCATCTATTGGATGAATTTGATGGGAGTTTGGGGTATCGGGGAATAATACTTCATTTGCTAGAATAATTCTGGAATTTCTCTCTTCATTAATATTGAGATATCCACTCACTAACAGCACATGATCCTCCAAAACCTTAGTCATTCCTTGGTACAAGTCTTGCTTATCCTCTGTCACGAGTGCCATTATTGTTTGGCCGCTGTCATCTTCCAGCTCGAATATGGTGTTTTGATTCCCGGTTTGCCGTTTTTCAACCACCATTCCGATGACACTTACCTCAGTTGAGTGGTTTAACCTATTTACAACCTCAATTCCTAGTACTTTATTTCCTTCTGGCCTTCTCTTTAAAATATCTCTGAGAGTTTCATATTTATCAACCTGAACATTGTGAAAGTCTTGTATTCCTCCCTCAACAAATAAATGGCCAGTAGGATCCTTTAATACCTCGATTTCGGGAGAGTATTCACTTGCCAATGCCTTGAAAGTTGATGTTCCTGATCGGACTTCTAATGTCTCCCAATCTTTTTCTTTTTCTTTTTTCAATATTTCCTTCTCTTTTTGCTTCCGGATTTTATAAAGTTCTTCTTCAGAAATTTTTTGATTAGATTGCTTAATGGACTTATTTTTTGAATGATTGGATGATTGTTGGGTATGTTTATTATTATTCTGATTATTGTTTTTTCCTTTCTTATTCCCACTTTCCCGGCTACCAGAATGCCGAAAGCTTGCCGCAGAAGTCCCCCTCTTTTCTCTCTTATATTGGGATTTTTCTATTTTTTTGGCCTTTGCTTTTTGTTCATGTGGTTTTTTTTGGGTTTTTCTTGCTGATTCTTTTTCTTTTCTTCTTTGTAACTTGTTCTCACTTGCCCCATCCACCCTTTTACGTGTGTTTTTCTTGTTCGATTTTTGTTGATTTTTCTTAATCTTTTCCCAATCTGTCTTAAATGCTTTCAGTACCATATGTTTGGAAACTAAACTCCCTTTGAGGTGGAAGGAAACCTTTTCGATAAATGCTTGTATCTGTTCCCGGCTTGGATGAATTCTGTAGATGATTTCCAAGGCATCTGGGGCGATGTTAATGCCGGATTTGATAAATATGTCTAAATAATCTTCAAATTGAAGGTCAGTTTCGATGGCTGTGCGATTCTCTTGAGAAATCATGTTTTTTTATCTTCCCTGTTTATATTTGTAAAGTTAATAATATGACCCTTAATTCTTATTTTATGAGAGAATGCTAATTTAGTTATTTATTTTCACTAAATGAGTTTACTCTTTTTTCCTTAAAATCTTTTTTATTTCAT
>CAZEPC010000401.1:0-4604 GCA_964513765.1 uncultured archaeon | reverse complement strand
TTGAGAAGACCGCCACTTGTGCCATTGATGAAATGGGTCTTGAAATATCGAAAAAAAATAAAAAGGAAGGAAGGGGAAAAATGGGTAAGGATTGAGAACTCATCCTAATTATTTGTTATCTTTTGTTTATCTGCTCCAGAATCAAATTAAAACTCAGACCGATAAGAGAAATTACAATCCCTATCAAGTAAATTAAAAGATTATCGGTTCCATTAGGACTAATCTCAATTATTGATACCAGAAAAACCACTACAATATGAACCAACAGCTTTACTTGGCCTTGAAAATCCGAATCAATTCCAAAAGGAGTTTTAAGGATGCAAATTTTGGAAGGTTTGAAAATATTATTATGCGGATTCATTTTTTGCTCCATTAAAGAAGAAAGGAAGGCCAACCCAAATCCAGCAGTATAGGGCGGAATACCAATCAAAATTCGGAGGTTAAAACCATCTTGGATTATTTTAATGGTAACTAACAAGGAAGACATGAAGCACAGGTAGGTTGCCAGCAGTAGAACCAAGAAAACTCTATTCTTTTCGATTATTTTTGAGAAAATGGCAGAGACGAAAGAAAACAGCATAATCCCTACCCCGAATTGAAACAACAACGAAAAGAGAAACTCATCATTATCGATGGTTGAAAGGGCAAATACAGATACAACAGCAAGATTGAAAGCCATCCTTAGAAAGCTAAGGGGATTCAACTTCACTTTCTTCATGAGTGAATATTCTTCCTTGTTTCCCTCCCGATCTTTTTTCTTAAAACCCGAATATAACCTAAATATGCAGAAGATTTGCAAAATACAAGGAACAAACGCAAATAAGAGAGCATACATGTATTTCAAATAGGATAAGCCGCCCAAAAATAACATAAAGAAGGCCAAGATCCAATAACGCGGGGCCATCCGCTCAACTTCAGCAGAATCGGAGAATTTGAAAAGCCTTCTACCCACCTCATACAGAGAGGAAGGCATCAATCCCAGAATAATGATCGCCAGGAAAATATGTCCCCATTTTCCGAAGATCCAATGGGTGAGAGCATCGAGAGATTGATCTAAGGGAAGAAAAAAACTTATAAGATAAAAGACAAATCCAATAATAAGAATGAAAAGCCCATTCAGAATAAAAAGAACGTTTACATTTATCTTTTTTATAATAAGCAAATATAGAAAGGACACACCCACGGAAATAGTGCCGAACAAAGCATAATCAGCAATATCAGTAAAAACACGGTTAAATAACGGCTTTTCATAAAAAATAAACAGAAACAAGAGTATAAAATAGATCTCTTTTCCGATTCTCAGATATTGCGAATTAATTACTTTCTGCTTCTTATTATCTCTTTTCTTATTCATGCGTCGCCCCTCCCTTAGCTTTATCTTCGTTTCTTGATTTTTTATTCTTGACTTCATTTTTTATTGTATCCTTTTTTTGATTTAGCTTATACGCAGGAAAGTTTAGGGAAATACCGATAAAACCAAGCAAACCCAAATAAAATAGGACGGGATGTTTATGATAGAGAGCCGTTGTGTCTTTTCCGACAAAATCGCTCCAATATAAGCCCTTTTGGTCTTTTTCCCGAATGGATTCATTTCCCGTGAGAAGCCCTTGATATTCCGGTTCTAAGCCAGCATCGGACACAATATCCAAGACTGCCTCAGAGGGATCGGAAGAAATAGACCAATTATTATTGGGAATATGGGTTTCCTGCCGATCGGGCTCGATAATCGGATCCATATCAAAATAATTATTTGTTATATTATTCTGCCGAATGGATGTCGAGTTTCGGGCAATCCCCATGGTGTGATCTTGCAAGGAATTTCCCGAACGATAGACCACATTATGATCCCATGTGGTCATCCATGTTTGTTCATCTGGATAAAGACCGCTACCACAACCATCATGAATATGATTATAGGCCACCCTCGTTCGGTTCTGGAGAGACAAAGTATAAATTGCACCTCCATCCTTCATTTCCATCATATAGTTTGAGATATGGTTATACATAACAAGATTATCCCGACAAACAGTTTGAGTACCAGACCAGCCCCAGCCCACACTTATTGGCGTGTAAGCAGTACCAGATATCTCATTATGGGTAATATTCACATATTGAACATAACCCGCCCAAATTGCGTGCCCTCCTTTAAATTCCACCGCAATATTAGTGAAATAATTATTACTGATGGAGATATTCCCGGTTTTTCTGGGACTTTCTTCAGTTAGAGTGGATTCTATGCCTCCGATGTTCACCGCAGTTCCCGAAAGGTCGTCAAACGTACAACCCTCAATTGTGCAGTACCGGGCACCTTCATATAAATCTATGCCGGCACCCCCGAATTTGCTAAAGGAACAATTTTGGAAAAAAATATTTTGACAATGCTCGAGGGTTAAAGCCCCGGGACTTCTCATATATTTCTTTCCTGTATCAGTGGATTCAACTAAGAAGTTCGCCTGTACATCTATATGTCCCTTTCCGTACTCGTTGGGCCTACGCCAATTGGTGTGTTTAAAAGTGAGTCCTTGAAATTCCAAATTCTGTACGGGAGCGGTTTCATTCCCAGATACCTCAATAATCCTTTCCGTGGATGGGTAATAAAATTCTATCTCCTCCGAATCGGGTTGCGGTTCCGAGTCCAGTGGTTTGTAAAAAAGCCAGCCCGTCCATCTGTCATAATACCATTCGCCTGGCTCATTTAGAAATTCGTAAGTATTCTCCAAATATAGGGGCTGATATACTCCCGGCCATCCGTCGCCGAGCTTAGTCCCACCCTTTGTACGGGCAAAAGAATATGCGGGCTGCTGCATGATAAATTTTTGATTTTGACCCTCTTCAACCATAGTCTCTACTTTGATTCGGGGCAAGTTCCACATCAAATGATACACAAATTCAATATCTTTTAGATAATGTTTGGCCTTCTCTAAAGTGGCAGGAAATTCAGTGTCTTTTTCACCAAATGGTGTTTTCCAGGAAAGAGGATCGGTGAAAATACCGCGGGGGTTAATTATAGTTTGTCCTTCACCATCAATTGAGAATGTATCCTCGAGCACATTTTCTCTTGCCTTTATTGCCCTCCGCTCCCAAGACCCATCATCCTCGTAAGAAGGAGTCATCACCGACAGAGATGTGGGTTTTCCCGCATAGGGAAATTTATTTAAATCATCAGAATTAGGATGATTTGTATTGTGGTTTTCACCTGACTGGGATTTTATGTAAAGCTGGCGGAAATTTGAAGATCCCAAATAACATTTCCATATTCCATTTGTATGCCTTTCCCACCCTTCAGCCTTTTTACCAGCATCTAAAACGGGAGTCTCATCTTGGTAACTGGTGTATACTACCCGATATTGGTTTTGCCCCCCATCACTTTGATTAAATTTGAGGGGAGAAGTTATTTCATATCGTCCTCCCCTTAGAAAAACCTTGATATCCCCAGTCATCCCATTTGTAAAGGATTGAACAATTTGTTGTGCCTTTTTTACAGTTCTAAGTGGTTCAGAGAATGTACCCGGATTTGTATCGTTTCCTTCGGGCGAGATATAGAGTTCTTTCATAACCGAATTTTGAGTTTTGGGATCTCTGTGATTATCTAATCTTACATTATCAGACGGAAAACTATTTACGGTAATGAGATCCATATTCCCTAATATTCCGATACATATTGTAAATAAAAATATCGCTTGAATGAAAGCAAAACGATTTCTTCCTTTCTTTTCCATATTATAACTTAGAGGAAACTTTTAAAAACTTTTGATATAATACGATCTCCATAAAATGAAAAGATCAAAATGAAAAATAAAAAAATTAACGAAGAAAAAGCTCAAATTTAAGAATATTTCTTTTTGATGGTACTTAATAATTCAGATTTGATTTTATCAATTTTGGACATGATTTCTTGGTGTTCCTCTGGATCCCCTTCGACGAATTCTTTCATTAGCAAAGAGGTAATTTTTTCACCAATCTCAGATTCAGGATTATCGGAAATTTCTTTGACTTTATCCATATCCCTTGAAGCAACAACATCAATGCCCGTATCAAGGAGATCTTCGATAAGCACATCATCCATTTTTACGGGCGCCTTGCAATAACTGTCATTCACAACGCGCATTGCGTTAAAAATCATGCTCTTGGGAATTTCGCCTTTGGAATGAATCGGTATAACGGGATGAGAAGCCCCTAAAATCCGCATGGTGGTTATTAACATTCTGGTCGGGTTTTTATACTCCTGAACACCATAAGTCTTTCCCCGAGGGCATTTATTTCCCTCTACCATTATTTCTTCGGTATCCGGATCTTCCCACACTTTCATTCTGCAAGAGTTTGGACAAATGACGCACATAACTTCCTTTTCATCAATTCTGTTTGACATTTTTCTCACTTCTCCTCCTTAAGTTGCATCCGTTCAATTACATTCGTCCTTTGCTTTTGACCAATAACATTTACTTGAATATCCTCTCCAAGGTCAGAACGTTTCAAACGCGGCTTAATAATAGTCATTTCACTTGGAAGGACAAACCGATGCTTTTTTGTGTAGATAACTTTTCCCTTAGAGACGAGTTCCGTTTTGATATTCTTTTCGGGTCTTCTTACCCGATATGAGAAAC
>CAZEPC010000400.1:0-4612 GCA_964513765.1 uncultured archaeon | reverse complement strand
AGTGATATTGACCCTGATATGATTGTTTCGGAAAATCAAGTTTTCATCGTGTGGAAAAGAAAAGATCAAACCATCCCCGATAGATATAGTATATTTTTCATGGTTATCGAAGATGAAATAATCAAAACTTCAGAAAAAATAAGGGATTCTTATTTTCAAGATGATCGAGAATCTGATTTGAAGATAAACAAAAATAAAAACGGAGATTTATTGATATCTGCATTAACATGTAGTAGTACTGGAACAACAGATTATCTCAGCTTGACTATATTAAATGATGGAGATAATTGGGGAGATTGGTCATCGGAATTTGAGATATTAACTAATCAAGACTATGAATATAATAATATAATCTTCTTTGATGTTTTTTGGGATGAAAATGAAATAATTCACACTGTATTCCAATTAGAGACATATGAAATTTATTATGGAAAAAATACCACAAATCTTGAAAACGAAGGAGGATTATTCAGTTTTGAATCATTTACTGCGCTCTATAATCCTGAAGGAAATCCAAATAACTTGATGTTCAAGGGAAACATCAATAATAATCATCTATATCTGGGTTTTGATAATGGAACGGATTGTTTTTTGGTTAATAAAACCTTTTCAGATTCAAATTTCAATATTGATGAATGCTTTACTAAAAACGGTTTTGTAAGGATTAAATTTGATTTTAATAAAGAGAACAGCAATATAACGGTAATATATCAAACAACAGGTAGTAGTCCAGATCTTTATATAATTTCAAATTTAACCAGTAGTAGTCAATTATTGGTACATGATGATACACTTACCTCTGTGATAAGCTCATCGGACATTGAAACATCTTTTGACAATAAAGACATAAATATAATGTATGCAGATGCATTTGATTCCAAACTATATTTCAAAAAGCTTGACAGATCAAAACCAAACCTCAATATCACAAGACCCATAACAAATGGAGCCTATAACGATAAATTGCAATTTGAATTCACATCAGAACCGGATACAAGAATTATAAGTTATGAGTACGTGAATGATACAGATCAGGATGAAATCCCTGATGGAAGTTCGGAATGGACCCTTATCAACACCACAAGGAGGGTAAAGGGAGTTAACATGACCGCTGATCTAAATTTTACTTGGAATATAGCACTATTAGACGACCTCCAATATGCAATATTTAGGATTAACGCAACTGATTTTGCGGGTTTAAATGAAACTCATTTTATTTACAATGTTACATTTGATTCTGCTCCCCCCAATAAGGTGGAACTTAACCGAATTTTTGATAATAATGGAAACAGCGTGGTATCGGATAACTTTGTAAAGGAAAATATCACGATAGAATACAATGTATCCGATTTGATAAGTGGTGTGTCCTTAATTGAATTACGAAATGGAACAAGAAAAGGGTCACCTAATCCGAACAGTGAAGCGTTATTTACTACAACTAACATCACACTGGGAAATAATGGATGGACTCAAACATTATGGGAAACTACCTCAGAGGACGATGGAAACTGGACAAAAACATTTCTAAGGGCTTATGATGCCTCGGGTTATTATAACGATAGTGAATATATTGGAGGGTATATGTATATTGATAATACAGCACCGAAAATCACCGAAATAAATCCAACAATCGATAATGGCAGAGAAATTTCAGGTGCCTACGAGGTAGAATTTAAAATTGATTCGGAAGAGGTAGATTTCATAAAAGCACAGTTTTATGGGTATATTGGAGGGGTATATGGATATGATCTGTATAATGCAATCAGCCTAATTGAAGGATTGGCATTACCCGATGGGAATAATTGGACCTTTACGTGGAATACAGATGAATATGAAATAAGCTCTGAATTTTATGAACTAAATGGTAATTATACCTTAAATATAACTACCTTCGATAATTACGGAAATCATGAGAGTTACCTCAGAAATGTGACCGTTGATAATCAAGAACCTGTCCCAACTTTTATTACTCCAAATTATAATGAAGAATTAGCCCTACAGTTCATGGTAAATTTTTCTGTAGATAAAGACATCCAAAATTTTGAGCTAAGGTATGGCGAAGGTAATTTAGGAATAAATGATGTAAGATTTAATTTCCCCAGATTAGAAACAATCGATTATAATTATAATCTTACTACAGATCAATCATTTTATTATATAAATCTAACTCTCAATTTTAATGATGAATCTTTCATTAAGGATCCAGATTATATTGATACTAATCCAGAAATCACATTAGCAGTTCGATGTATTGATGATCAAGGGCTAGAGGGTTTTGGTTTAAGGATTATAAATTTGCACACCAAGATTCCAGATACCCCAAAAGATCTTAGTGCCACAATTTATCCAGCTAAAGAAAATGGTAAAAATACTGGAAAATTTGATATTAGACTTTCATTTAAATCCTCTTTTGAGATAAGAAATTATTTAATATACAGATCTTTATATCCTTTCGATGTAGAAAATCTTAATGAAATGAATTATGAACAAAGATTGGAATTTTTGGGGATGAAAAAAGGTGAAAAATATTGTATCGGAAATGTAACAGTCACTGGAGATGAGGTTCCAACAAACTTGCTTTACTTGGACAATAGTACCTATGCAAATTCTTATTATTATGCAATTATCGCAATTGATCAATTCGGAAATCCAAGTAATTTATCTCAATATCTGGAAGTTGAAACCCCATTGGTTGTAGAGGGTTTTGAGGAAAACGCTATAAAACGGGATTATTTGGAAAGTATGCTTTATATTGGAATTGTTGCCGCAATTTTTATGCCAATTGTTGGAACAACGATTACTCGGTCTTTGAAGAAAAAGAAACGGAAAAAAGCAATTACACAAGAAATGAAACAGATGGAAGGACATGGAGACGATTTTCTTGACATGGAAATTGAAGGTGAATCAGAACCAGAAGAAATACCAGATGTTGATGAATTACTTTCAGAAAAGGTTGAAGAAGAAGAGGAAGAATCAATATTAGGAAAATCAAGTGTCAAAAAATGTCCTAATTGCGGTTGGATGTTGTCAAAAGATGCTACAAAATGTCCAAGATGTGGGAGGGATTATTATTAGACAGAAGGTGAAAAAAATGAACAAACAAAAAGGAAATTTATTCAAATCGAGAAAAATAAAATTTATTTTATTGATGACAATAGGATTCATGATAGTTAATTCTTTTCTCACACCAATAAAAACGCAATCAGATTCAATCGATACTGTTTCTGGAAGAATTGAAGTATCCGTTGATAGTGAAGACGAATGGGAAGCCACACAATGGATATTTTACAAAACAACTTGTGATTTTGAAGAAAATGTTAAGATTAATCTATCTTATACAGGAGAATTGGATTTGGATATGTGGGTTTTCATTGATCTTGATACCGATGGTGGACCCGAAGAACAAAAAAATTTTGCTACCGATTTAACAAATTGTCCTTTTGATGAGGAACCAAAACTTCATTCCAGCAAAAAAGTATATAATACAACCGCCGAAACTGGTCCAGAAATGATTTATTATGAGAATAATGAGAAAGTAAATGAGAGAGTGCTCTATATTTTAGTATTTGCCCATAGTGGAGTCGGCAATTCAACGTATTCGCTCAATTCAACTAATAATATTTCTGAAGTCAATAATGTTAGAAGTTGCAATACGGAAATAATTGCCTGGACAATCTTTGGAGCGGGGTTAGTATTTTTATACGGATTGGTTATAAAGATTGCAAAAAATCGGGCAAAAAGTGAGAAAGAAAAGAAAAAAGAAAAGAAAATGAAAATAAAGAAAAAAACAAAAAAGAGAAGAAAAAGTCTTCGGAAAAAAGGTAAAACCTCTATGTCAGAAAGACGAGGTTCCAGAAGAAGGTAATAAACAGTGGTTTCTTCTTCATTTTTTCTAAAATTTTTTAAATTTTTTACCATCTACCAATAATGCCAAATGTTGTGGAATTGCTTTTCAAATAGTTTATAGAAAAGGAAAACTGAGGCAATTTGTCTGTTAGTGAGTGAGTCTGCCCTTGATCCATAGTTTCATTTATCAAAATACAATTTTACCCAAAAATTATGGGAAAAAGTTTATCTTCTATATTATCCTTCCAAAATTTAAGAAAATATTGTAATTTTTGGGAAAAAGTTCACACATGTTGGGTTGGTTTTAAGAAAGATGGAAAATAACTTTGATATTCAGAAATTATTCAATTCTATTGGAATGGATTTTATTGAGAAAATAAGACATTCCAATAAAGAAAATCTCGGAGTATTCAGGGCGCTAAAAAAAATTAGTAATAAAACCGGTTTATGGGAACTTAAACTTCTTCTAATCATTGCTGAATATCAACCAATTACACCTGAAAAAATATTAAATAAGATGAAAAATGAAATATCAAAAAGTTCCATCTACAGAAAATTAACCCAATTTACAAAAAAAAGATTACTGAAAAAAGATGAAGAAAATAATGCATATTCGATCCAACAGGAATACAAATCTTTGACCGTGACTGCCCAATTATATCATAAAATAAAAATCCAAAAGGATGAAGAAAAAAATTGATGAAAATACAAAAGCAAAAGAGAATTAAAAAGCTATGGTTTGGACTATTAGGATTATTTCTTTTAA
>CAZEPC010000399.1:0-4624 GCA_964513765.1 uncultured archaeon | reverse complement strand
ATTGTGGCAGTGGTTTTCATCACCATGTTAATTAACCAAGGTGTTGGCCCCAATTGGTACAGCAGCGTGCTAGATGTGAATTTGCCCGAGCATCGGGGAACGATGATCTCTATTGCATCGTTTGCGGATCTCTTTGGAAAAGCCCTAGGTCCTTTTTTAGGGGGGTTGATCATGGACTGGTTGGATCCAAGGGCGGCGATGATTGCGGTGGCCATATTTTGGGTTTCAAATTCTTTATTTTGGATACCTGTGTATAAGAATATTGACAAGGACATCAATCGTATGGACGATATACTTGAAAAACGGAAAAAAGACCTTATTTCAAAGGAATGAAGTCCTCAAAAATGAAGCCCTCAAAAATGAAGTCCTCAAAAATAAAAATTATATGAGACTTTATTATGAATTGTGAGATGATCCAGATATCATCTGGATGAAATGCATATTAAAGAAGGGTTTGGGAATCAGCTTATATTAGGGAGATTATGGTTAGGATAAGGAAAGGGCTTTCGGATCACTGCACAGAGGGAGAAAAAATTGTATCCCGCCGAATTAAGACCGGGCTTGAATCTTATGATCACCTTATTTCTTACTGCGAACCCAAGATTGGAGATTATTTTCCTGACTTTTTAGTACTTTCTCCTAATTTGGGGATTGTAATTATTGAAGTGAAGGATTACCTCGGAGAAAGGATAAATACTGTCCATGAAACTAGCGATTGGATCTTGACTCATCCTTATAACCATTATATTCAGAGAAAGGATATCGAATCAAACCGAGACAAGGATCTCCAGGGAGAAGAATTTGAGCCAATCGAATTAAATATTCAAGTCAAGGCAAAACGGGTGAAAAATCCATTTTCACAGCTTCAAAAATATAAAGAAGAAATCGGAGGGAGGATTGAACATTGCCATTTTCCGGATCAAATGGAGATTCCAATTTACCAGATAGTTTGCTTTACTAAGGTTTCCAGGGACCATGAAGTTAGGAAGGAAATCGTATCTAAAACCCCGAAAACCATTACTCTCATGTTTGAGGAAGATTTGAGGAATAAAAACACCTTTCGGGACGCATTTCTCTATAACCTCCAAAAGCTGAGGAATCAGATGCGAAAAGAAATGGATAAAGAGCCAAATGATGGGCTTTCCGAAAAGGAGGGTAATCTTGAGTCAGAAACGGAGGTTAATCATATCATTATCAATGAGAATCAGCTTTTCAAGAAACGGATGACTAAAAAGACATTCCACCATCTCCTTTATAATCTTATCCCCACCTCACGGCTCCCCACTACTAAAACCAGTCTTTTAGATTACATTCAAGAGGAAGATAAAATAAAATTACTCGATCAAAAACAAGAAAAATTTGCATATTCCCTCGGAGAAGGACATCGTTTGGTATTTGGGGTTGCGGGAAGCGGAAAAACAGTGATTTTAGTTGCTCGGGCAAGATATTTGGCCTTAGAACACCCCGATTGGAATATCCTTATTTTATGTTATAACCGTCTTTTAGCCGGTCTTTTGAAAAGTATGTTAAATCCCCAGGATTTCCAATCTAAAATCGAGATAAAGAGCTTTCATACTTGGGCCAAAGATTTTATCAGATTTGAGGACCAAAACACAAATCTTCTTCAAGTATATGAACAAGCCAGAGATAACGCCATAAAAAATAATCAAAAAAGTAAGTTTTACAATGAAATAGTACCGGAAATCCTAAAGCAATCTATTAATGGGATGGAAGATGACCAAAAACAACTATACGATGCGATTCTCATCGATGAAGCCCAAGACTTTGAGGAAATCTGGCTTAAACAAATCGTGAAAACCCTCAAAAAGACCACAAACTCATTGTTGGTATGCTGCGATGGCATACAGGGAATTTACGAACGAAAGAAATTTTATTGGTCCGATGTGGGAATTCAAGCCAGAGGGAGAGTCACTAAGTTTAGAAAATCCTACCGGAACCCGAAAAGGATTGCCCAAACCGGTAAATTAATATTACCCGAGGAAATAATCCAAAAATTGGATAAAAGTGATGAGTTTTTGGAGACGAAAGAATTTAAAGGAATTGGAGGAAAAATAGAGATGAAAATTACCTCTTCCAGAAATAGGGAATACCTCTTTATCGCAGAAAAGGCTAAAAAACTGCTGAAAAAAAACAAGAATGTGACAGTGCTTTTTTCCCACAATTTGAAGAACAACGGGTTTATGCATAATTTTATCGCAATTTTAAACAAAAAAAAGATCTCTTGGAAAAGTCTCAGTGAGGAAAATCTAAATGGAACAGGTGTACTCATTGGAACACTACACGCCACGAAAGGCTTGGAATTTGAGCATGTGTTCATTCCAGAGATAGACAAATTTGAAAATGAAGCAAAACGACAATTGCTCTATGTAGGTATTACCCGCTGTAAGAACCACCTGATGATTACCGGATGTCGGAATACTCCAATCGTTAATTTAATCCAGAGATTTTTGGAATCAAAAATTAAAAAAACCATCCCAAAAGTGGCAAAATAGCATTGATTGTTACAAGCCAATATGCCAAACCCTTAGAAGAAAAAGAAAACCTTTTTAGCTTATTTCGTTTGTTCTCCTTATGAATTTTGGTAATATAGCTTTCTTCATTTTATTATGCGGCAGCGCTTTCACTCTCCGGGGCATATGGGGACATCATCTTGGAGGGGCTGTTATGGGGCTCTTAGTTGGATTAGGCACATCCATCGTTTTTCAATTACCCCTTTCTATAGGTATTAAGCTTTGTTTTTGGTTAGCCTTCACCTGGTCTCTGAGTTCAATGATCGGCTGGGCAAGGCATAAAACATTCCAGAGGGGGATTCGGGGATACATCGCTTACGGAGCCATTCCCAATGCGGTGATGGGTATGATAGTCTTCGGGTTTTCTCAACCCATTCCGATAATTTTACTATCGTTCGTTGGCGGATTAGGTATGGGCATAGGATTTGCTCTTTCTTATCCTTTATTGAAGTTTTCAAGGGAAAAAATTAATAAAAAGTACCAGGAAGAGGCCAAGGAAATGCTCCACGGTAGAGAAATCGCTTTTGGCGATATACCGGAAGATGAAAAGGATCAATATGTCCATTTTATTCATCTCACGAAATTCGATACCTGGAAATTTTTAATGGAAATCTCTTCGGGCTTACTCTACGGATTAACTACAATTATAATCCTCGCAATCTATGAGGACAATGTTCTTAATGTCATAATCTTGATTGTTAAAAGTCCCTCCTTCACCGATTATCTTTACGCATCATTAGTCTTCGTTCTCTTATGGATGGGATTATTCATCAATTGTTTTTCCTATAAATCCCGTTATAATGTGTTTTGGCCAAAAGAAGAACAAAAACCTTGGTCAGAAAAGAAAAAAAAAAGACTTTCTCTGTTTATCATAGGTTTAGGTACGATTTATGGAATAATACTACTCCTCAACTTAGAAAACATAAAGTGGGATATTCTATTTCTCTTCCTTTATTGGTCAATAAATATAAGCGGGAGGATAAGACATCATCTGAATACCCCCCTCTTTAGAATGGATATGTATGTTGATTTCATATACGGCATTATTATAAGTATTCTCTTGATCTTTTTTGTCTAATTTTATAAATATTAAAAACAAACTCAAAATATTGAGCAAAACAGTCCCGATAATTTGATGTGATGTTAATGGAAAAACCCCAGAAAGTGGAATTACACATTGGAAAACACCGGGTGGCCGTCAATTTTTTTATCACACCCGATCCACCTCAAAAAGATCACCCCTTTTTATTCGGAATGAAATGGCCCCATAAACTCACATATGTTTCGGCCAATCATATCCCTACAAAGAAGTCCTTAAAAGCAACCCTTGCAAAAGATAAAAGGACTATAAAGATACAATATCCCTTTTCGGCCAAGCAAGCAAGTCGCTTGATCACCAAAATTAAGATTGAAATTGATCCCCAATATATCTCGAAAATGGGAAATCTCAATATTCTGGAATGGCCGGATAAGAACCTGGAAAGAATTGTATTCCATAAGGACAGCGGACCAATCTTTTTCAGCTCTGTGCCCTCCCCACCAAGGAGAGATCCATCCACAGGTCAAACCATTATTAAACCGCGCCAATATTTGACCAAGATTCAATCCCATTTTCGTACGGTTAAAGAGAAGACGACAGCTCAGGGAAGAAGCTTTTCTCCTAGCTTTCCCTTCAATAAAAGTCCAATCCGATTTGAATGGGGAAAACCGCCAAAAATTAAGATAAAGTACAAATATCTCATCAAAAATAAGTCCCCCTTTCCGGCTCGAAATCTGGTGGTTATTGGCACTATTAATCCCACCACCAATTTTCAAAAAACTACCTTATTGAGTAATATTCCCACCGATGTTGATAACGACGGGAATCTTATGGTGGGGTTCCGAATTAAGGAAATCGAAGGGCAGGGGACTTTTGAAAAGGAGTTTTTTATCGATGTGATGCCCAGAGGAAATAAGCATATCGGCAATATTTCTTTTGGAACTTGGGAGGAATATAGGAGTGTAACCGATAACGGAAATTGGGGATCGAGATTCTTGGAGCCTTCAAATTTTTGGCCTATTTCCCATCCAAAAATTCAAACCATCACCAATAA
>CAZEPC010000398.1:0-4631 GCA_964513765.1 uncultured archaeon | reverse complement strand
GCCCGGACCGAAAAACATAGTATAAAACCAAAGTACGGGGCCTGGACAGAAGAAAATAAGATAATCCTTCAAGTCGCACTCCCTGGGGTAAAGAAGGAGGAAGTAGATATAAGGGTACTTAACGATTATATTAGACTTGTGGGAAAACGAGAAAGATTTAATTATAGATTAGGCTTGCATTTTGGCGTAGATATCGAGCCAGAAAAAACCAAAACCCATTATGAGGAAGGGCTATTACGAATCGAACTGGAAATCTATAAGCCGTTAGAGCATGCATATGAGGTACCAATTGAATAGTTGGTTATTTTTTTTCCGATTATAAAACAGAGAGGTGTAAAATATGTCAATTATAAAAAAAGATAAGGCAGAAATGAAAGAAGAAGAAGAAATCGATGAGAAAAAGGATGTATATCGAGTTTTCCCAGATATAGATAGAGCCATTAGTCATGATGAAGGGGTGGTAGATATTCAAATCGCACTCCCTGGTGTGAAAAAGCAAAATATTACCTTGAAGGCATTACCCACTTGGTTTCATTTGAACGCCCATCGGGGACAAATAGAATATTCAGCGAATCAAGATTGGGGCGTTGAAGTAGTTCCCGAAAAAACAAAAGCAAAATATGACAATGGATTGCTCCAAATAAAGGGCTATATTAAAGACCCCTTTGAGGGAGCAACGGAGGTTAAGCTCTAAATCTTTTTTAAAAAATTTAAAGGATTAGTAAAACCAATCCGATATTAATAATCAAAAATAACCAAAACTAAACAAACCAAATAACCAAAACTAAACAAACCAAATAACCAAAATTAAACCAAATAACCAAAAAATATTACCCAAATCGTAAAAATGGAGGAATAAAAATGAATGAAAGCGAAGAAGTGGTAGAAAAAAAGAAGCAAATGCCGAAAGCAGAGGATATTAAGTACCATATACATCCTACGTATTTCTTTGATTACGACGATGAAGAAAATACTTGGGAAATAGAAATCAACTTGCCAGGCGTGAAGAAAAAAAATGTGTCCTTTAAAGTTTTAGATGATGCATTTCAACTATTGGCAGTGCGAGATCAAGCACTTTATCATTTGGAAGAATCACTTCCATGCCTCATCGACCGTAAATCCGTTGAAGGTAAGTATGAAAATGGACTGCTCAAGATTAAAGGCAAGATTAAAAACCCAATGGAAGATGCTGTGAAAATAGAATTGTAAGGACGGGAGACTGCTGAGCAATAAACAGAACCTAAAATATTAACTTTTTTAAAATAACCTTCAAAAGATGAGGAAGGGAAATTGTGCTTGCTTGAATACTGGTTGTATCCTTGACCTTTTTCACTTTTCCCTTCTGTGTCTTTCCTTTATCTTCAGATGATAATAACTCATTAATATGCAATACTTGAACTCACTCAAAAATACATAAACCAACAATTTAACAATTTTTTAATACAGAACAAGAATTCAAACAGCAAACAAAGAGGAAGATAACAATGAATTTAGAGAAAATGACAATTAAGATGCGCGAGGCAATTGCGGACGCAAAAAATCTCGCCGAAAATTACGATCATCAATATATTAAAGCGGAACACTTGATATTAACTCTCTTGACCCCCGAAGACAGCGTATTAAAATTTGTCTTCGAGAGGATTGGGGTGGATAGCAAACAAATAATGGCCATGCTCCGCGATGAATTGGAGCATTATCCGAAGGTTAAAGGGAGTCACACTCAGGTGTATCTCTCCCCCGAATTAGAGAGTATTATGAACAAGGCCCAAGATTTCAAGAAAGATCTACAAGATAAGTTTTTAAGCGGGGAGCACGTACTTTTAGCAATCCTCACGAGTCAAAATCCCTTAAAGGCCAAGTTGGAATCGATGGGGATCACCGAACCCCGCGTTCAACGCGCCATTAATGAGGTTCGGGGGCAGAAAACCATCGATACTCCCAATCCCGAGGGTACCATGAATGTGTTAGATAAATATACCAAAAACTTCATAGAGTTGGCCCGGGAAAATAAATTAGATCCCGTTATCGGTCGCAATGAGGAAATCCGTAGGATTATCACGGTCCTTTCCCGGAAAAAGAAAAATAACCCCGTGCTGATCGGAAAGGCGGGTGTGGGAAAGACGGCAATCGTGGAAGGGTTGGCCCAGAGGATCCATGAAGGGGATGTTCCCAGGGTTCTTAAAAATAAGGAAATCATCGCGCTAGATTTAGGTGCCATGATCGCCGGGGCTAAATACCGCGGGGAGTTTGAAGAGCGGTTGAAATCGGTGCTTAAAAAGGTCAAGCAAAACGAAGGGAAGTACATTCTCTTTATTGATGAACTGCATACATTGGTGGGTGCTGGTGCCGCCGAAGGTGCCATGGATGCCAGTAATATGTTAAAACCCGCACTGGCGCGCGGTGAATTGCACGCGATTGGTGCGACCACGATTAAAGAATACCGAAAACACATTGAAAAGGATGCAGCCCTCACCCGCAGATTCCAACCGATTATGGTGGATGAACCCGATGTTGAGGAGACCATTACCATCCTTAGGGGATTGAAAGAAACCTATGAAGTACATCACGGGGTACGGATTTCCGATGCCGCGATAATTGCGGCGGCCAAGTTATCCGATCGTTATATTAATGACCGGTTTTTGCCCGACAAGGCGATCGATCTGGTGGATGAGGCCGGTTCTTTGTTGAGGATCGAGCTAGATAGCATGCCGCTCGAGATGGACAAAATTAAACGGGATATCACTCAGCTACAAATTCAGCAACAATCGTTGAAAAAGGAGGAAATCGAGAAAGCCCAAAAGCGGATTGACCGGATCCAAGAGAAAATCGATGAACTCCAAGCAAAATATGATGAACTCGAAGCCCAATGGTCAGAGGAGAAAAAGATCATTAAGACGATCCAAAGGGTCTCGGAAAAGATCGAGGAAACCAAAATTGAGGAAAAAGAGGCCACCCGAAGGGGCGATCTAGGAAGGGCAGCCGAACTGAAGTACGGACAACGGAACGATTTGTTGGAGGAGAAAAAACGCCTTCAGGAAAAACTGGATCGCATTCAAAAAGAAAAGCGCTTGTTGCGCCAGGAGGTTCAACCCGAGGATATCGCCAATATTATCTCCGAATGGACGCAAATTCCCGTGGCCAAATTGCTCGAAAGTGACCGGGAGAAACTCTTAAAGATGGAAGAACGCCTGAAACAGAGGGTAGTTGGCCAAGATCACGCCCTACAAAAGGTGTCCAACGCCATCCGGAGGGCACGATCCGGCATTCAAGATCCCCATAGGCCCTACGGATCCTTCATATTTATGGGACCTACGGGAGTGGGAAAGACGGAAACGGCTAAGGCTTTGGCAGAGTTTCTTTTCGATACCGAAGATGCCTTGGTGCGCCTGGATATGTCGGAGTTTATGGAAAGACACAGTGTGGCTCGCTTAATTGGGGCGCCTCCCGGCTATGTCGGGTATGATGAAGGCGGTTATTTGACAGAGGCGGTTCGAACGAAACCTTACTCGGTCATTCTCTTAGATGAGATCGAGAAGGCCCACCAAGATGTCTTTAATATCCTGTTGCAAATCCTCGATGACGGAAGACTCACGGACGGGAAAGGCAGAACAGTCGATTTTACCAACACAGTCTTGATTATGACCAGCAACATCGGATCGGAGCTCTATGATGAGAAAGATGACCAAACTGATGCGGCTTTTATCGAGAAGATCAAGGGCCGCCTCAAGAACTATTTCCGCCCCGAATTTCTAAATCGGGTTGATGATGTGGTAGTATTTAACAAGCTCTCTATGGAAGATATTGTGGGCATTGTGGATATTCAGATCGATGAGCTCAACGAAATACTCAAAGGCAAAGGCATCAAGGTGCGAACAACCGAATCCACCAACCGATTACTGGCCGAAATGGGATTTGATCCCGAATATGGTGCAAGACCTCTGAAGAGGATAATCCAGAGATACATCCAAGACCGCTTAGCCCAAGAGATCTTGAAACAAAACGTGATAGAGGGAGATTTGGTGGAGGTCGATGCACGCGACGGCGAATTCGTGCTTCATGTGGTCGAACGGAAAAAGACGGAAAATCCGCCGCAATCTAAAACCGAAGAGAAAATGGGCTCTCTATAAAACCAATCCGTGATTTAACACTTCATGATGGCGTTATCTTCAGATTGGGCACGATTTAAGGTCCAAATTTTTTTTTATCCTTTTTCACATCTTTTTTGCTTTACTTTCGTTTATTAGTTTATTATTATTTGTTTATTATTCGTCAGAAGTAAAGTCTATAAGAATTTAATGATTACTTCTCTTATGGATGGAAAACACCGAAAAGATATTAAGGAAGGACTGCTTGTTTCCGTTGTGGAGAAGCACAATCAACGGACGGGAAAGACCACAAAGGGAAGGGTAAAAGATATTTTGACCAATTCATCGACCCACCCGCATGGCATTAAAGTGAGGCTGAAGTCGGGGAAAATTGGAAGAGTCGCAAAAATTCATTCCGAAGAGTAGTTTTCGTAATTTATGATTTTTTAGAATCATTCTGCACTTTTTTGACCAATATAATAATATAAGGCTCTGCTTTTTTTGGTATATTTCTCCTCCGCCCTTTTTGGTATAATCAATCCTCCG
>CAZEPC010000397.1:0-4638 GCA_964513765.1 uncultured archaeon | reverse complement strand
TTCCAGAATCTTTTGGCCAGATAGATTCTCTTGTCTTTTTCTATGCTAAGCATAATAATATTTCACATCTCCCAGAAAGTATCAGAAATTTACAAAAAATACAGGAATTAATGTTAACCTCAAATAATTTATCCGAGCTCCCTGATAGTATTTGTAATCTCTCTTCTATGACTCATTTCTATTTGAACAATAATGAATTAATTAAACTTCCTTCAAATATAGGTGATTTAGAATCTCTGAAACGATTTAATCTAAATCATAATAAAATTTCAACTCTTCCAAGCAGTATAGGAAACCTTCAGTCTCTTTCTTCCTTAATCGTTGCGGATAATAATCTGACATCTATACCTGATGAAATCTGTCAAATATCTTCACTATGGCAAATATACGCTCCATCAAACAAAATAAAGAAATTACCCGAGGACATAGGCACACTCCGAGGCTTGAGATACTTATTTCTCCATGAAAATGAGTTAGAAGAACTACCCGAGGGTATAGGCGGATTACGTGTGGTATATAAACTGTCCTTGCATGGTAATTCTCTTAAAACACTACCGGAAAGCATTGGAGATCTATATAATCTAAGAATATTATCCCTTGAAGATAATAAACTCGATAAACTGCCAAAATCACTAAAAAAATTAAAACTTAGTAAACTCAAGCTCGATCCATCATATAAGGAAGACTTAGTTGCTAAATTTTTTAAAAAGAAAGTTGTATGGGACGAGTAAACCATAAAAATATATTTAGAAAATCTAATACATGGATGATAAAAAATGGTTAAAAAAACAGAAGAGGATTGGCAAAGACGATTCGAACAAGAAACTGGAAAACATGCCATATGGGGTGGAAAAAAAACAAAAGGCTATTTGAGATGGTGTAAAAAACAAGTTTCTGAAATTGAAAAACCCAAAATAAAAGGACCAAAAGTTAAATTCGTAGATAAAAAAGGCAATAATAAAAGCCTAATTGAAATCTATAACGAAGGATTGAAATTATTGGAGAAAGGTGAATTACCTCAAGCTTATGTCATGTTGTCTGAAGCGAAATGCTTATACAATGACATAACTAAAGAGGAAAAGAAGAATTTACAAAAAGATGTGAAGGATTTAGAGGAAAGAATTCAACAAACAGGGCAACCACTTCACAAGGAAGTATTGTTCAATGATTTACCAATATTGGAACAATTAAATCTACCAGATAAGGAAATTGAAACAATAAAGGAAATTGAGGAATATCTAGGAAGGAAAATGCCTTTCTTCTTTACGAATGAAAAATACCAGACAGGATATTGGGTTGAAAATGGACGAATCGTCTCAATTTCATTTTACGGGATAAAATGTCCTGATTTACCCCACGTAATTGCAAATTTAACAGAGTTAAAATATTTATATCTAAATTGGAATGGGATGAAATCATTCCCAAGTTCTATTGCGGATATCACTTCACTCAAAATTTTGGGTCTTGGAGAAAATAAATTTACCTCCTTCTGTGATAATTTCGACCAATTAACATCATTGGAAACCTTAAATTTATGGAAAAACAATTTTAGTGATCTTCCAGATTCTTTCTCAAAGCTGACTTCATTAAAAAAAATAAAGCTTGAAGAAAATTCGCTGAAATCATTACCAGAGGTATTTAGGGACATGCCTTGGCTCGATCAAATTAATTTATATTGGAATAGAATAGAGATCGTGCCTGAATGGATCGGACACTTATCGGGTCTCAGAGAAATCGACCTTGGCTCCAATGAGGTGAGTGAGCTCCCCGAAACTATCGGTGAATTACATTCTCTAAGACAATTATATCTCTATAGCAACAATTTCACATCTTTTCCAAAGTCGATCTGCCATCTAGCATCTCTGAATAGTCTCTCATTCAAATCTAATGCTCTCAAGGAAATTCCAGATGATATATCTAATCTTCGATCCCTCAGCTGGCTCAGTTTGGGTTCAAATAAATTAACAGAGATTCCAATAAGTTTCGGTGAACTAAAAGAACTTAGATTCCTAGATTTAAGAAATAACAATTTAGAATCATTACCAGAGAGTTTAGGAAATTTGAAAAATTTAGAAAACTTGAAATTTAATGGGAATAAGATTAATGAATTACCAAAAACTTTCGGCGGACTTGAATCATTAGAAGAACTGGATCTAAAGGGGATGGAAATAAAAAGCCTACCTGAAAGTTTCGGAGAATTAAAGTCCTTAAAGAAATTAAACCTTAGTGAGACTGAACTAACGGCTCTACCTGAAAGTTTCGGTGGTTTAAAGGCATTAGAAAAGTTAAAACTAAACAAGAGTAAAATAAATTGCCTACCTGAAAGTTTTGGGGAATTAAAATCATTAAAGGAATTGGATATTGGTGACACAAAATTAACACAACTTCCTGAATCATTCACTAATTTAAAGTCACTTAAAATATTAGGGATCTACCGCTGTGAACTAGTTAAATTACCAGAACACATTGGAGATCTTGACGCATTAGAAGACCTGAATTTGAATGGAAACGACCTCACCTCGTTGCCCAACAGTTTTGTTAAATTGAAATCACTCAAAAATCTATACTTAAATAATAACAAACTGAAATCCCTTCCCGAAAATTTTGGTGAATTGAACTACTTGGATGAATTAACATTAGAGAGTAATGAACTTGAAAGCTTGCCCGAAAGTTTCTGTGATCTGGATGGATTTACGGTATTAAGAGTGAATGACAATAAATTAAAATCATTGCCTGAATGTGTGGGAAAACTTAAATCCTTGAAAAGAATTTTTGCAAATAATAATAGGATCACGAAACTGCCCGAAAGTATGGGAGATCTCCAGTCTTTACAGAACCTTAACTTGAAGGACAATCAAATTAAGTTTCTTCCTAAATCGTTTGAAAAGTTATCATCGCTCTGGTATTTGTATTTAGGAAATAATCCATTAGAAAAATTACCACCATCCATCGCATATCTTCCCTCGCTTGAAACATTAGATTTTGATGGTGAAATTTCGGGTGAAAGACCCGAAGATATTCTCTTAATCGCACCTGATAATTATGACGCTAAGATGAAAGTCCTTCATTTGATAATTTCTCCAGAATGT
This sequence comes from uncultured archaeon, assembly GCA_964513765.1. Lineage (GTDB taxonomy): Archaea > Asgardarchaeota > Lokiarchaeia > Sigyniarchaeales > Promethearchaeaceae > CAZEPC01. The sequence continues at coordinate 1,549 of CAZEPC010000397.1, read as the reverse complement.
TATTATCAAATAAATGGATGTGTTCCGGACACTCATAAAGCTTACAATGAAGATCAGCTTTATGATTTACCCGGAGGCTTAGTCGGAGATTCTCTTTTAGAGGTAGAATGGGATCATCACCCCAACCTTTCTGATATCAAAGATTGGGCAGAAGGCTATGGTTTTAAATGGGACAAAGACTTCGTGAAACATTTCTCAAATAATTGGATAGAAGCAGAGAAATTTGAAAAAGAAAACAAGGATGAATTCAAGATCATTCAAGATTTGGAATCCGTTGCCAGAATTTATCTTGGACCAAGCTCATATGATATCAATGATGGGTCCATAACTTCTCTATTCTTACAGTATTTAGGGATATTTACATTGCCCGAGAGCATAGGGGGACTTAAATCTCTGAGGAAACTGAACCTCTCTTATAACAAGCTTACAACCCTTCCAGAGTCTATTGGTAATCTTGAATCTCTTAGGAACTTAGATATTTCTGGTAATGATTTAGATGATTTGCCTGAAAATATCGAACTGGCTTTAATAGAATTGGTAGATAATGGATGTTCTATCAAGAGATAGAATTCAAAGCAAGGATCCCCTTAATTAAATCCTCCTTTTCCATTAATCCAACCCTATAATAAAGAAGCCTGTGGAAAGATCTGTCAACTTGGGATTTTTTTAATTTATATAAAAAATAGACCAAATCCTTTTTACCTAGTCCCTCCAAATAATCCCTATCGACAGGGCGTGAATTATGCATTTTCTTTTTCCGCGATCTATTTTTCCTCTTCCTTTTGGGAGAGAAACGGTGGAAATCATTGATAAAGTCCTTGAGTTTTTCTTCGGGAATTTCATCATCTTGAAGAGTGCTTTTTTTGATATCATCCTTCATTGGATCTTCAATCTTTTCATTCTTATAGATCAATTAAAATGCCGATGGATTTTATTTTCGGAGACCTCTTATTACCTAAAAGAGGAAAAATGTATTGAGGAGTACATTAACCGATAAATTTTTTAGGGGTGTAGCAGTATTCCTCGTGTGGCCGACAAAAAATATAAAAGCAACCAAAGCAGCAAAAGAAAGATTTCGGGCAGCTACATTCTTATCATAAACAATTCCCGCCAACAAAGGATCAGAGTGGGGGCGTTGGGAGAATTGCAGTTTAAGAAAGGATATTACTTCTACGTGGGATCTGCCCTTCATCGAAGATTACTTTCCAGAGTGAGTAGACATACCAAGCCCAAAGACAAAAAGAAGTCCCACTGGCATATAGATTATTTGCTTAATGCTCCCGGCACCAAAATCCATAAAGTTATCCTCATTCCCTCTAATACCAAGGAAGAATGCCAAGTAGCTCACGAAATAGCTGAGTTTTCAGACGGAGGGATAGCAAAATTTGGTTGTTCTGATTGTAATTGCGAGTCCCATCTATTCTATTTTTTACCAAAGAACCCCAATTTATCCAAACTTTTTTGACTTTACCTCTACTCTTAGGCAAGTGTTTATACATATGGAAATAAGAAAAAAGAATAAAACAAAGTTAAAAAAGAGCAAAATTAT
>CAZEPC010000396.1:0-4660 GCA_964513765.1 uncultured archaeon | reverse complement strand
AGATTACATTGAAAAGGAAATCCAAAAAATCCTTAAAAAACATGGCGTAGAGCATATCATCAGTATCGATAACTTTTTCCGTTGCGGTAAAATTAGGGAAGCTAAAGCATGGAACGATTATCTCAAACTTGATCTCTTGGAATATAAGAGAAAATTGCTTCAGAGATCTCTTCATATTCTATTAGATTTAAAATAGGCTAAAGATATCATTATGATAGGTAAAAAAGATTCGACAAATTAAGGAATTTGGAGGTGTTTTTATCACATTGGAATTTGTTTTGTATTTCCTTTATGATTTCCTTTGAGGCGTACACTAATTATGAAGGCTGGTCCCTTTCTCTTTTTCTTTATCTCATCCTTTTTATTTGCTTCTCTATACTTAATTGATCGTACTTTTCGATTGAGGGAACGCTTGAGCATTCCTCTGTAGAAACCTTCCAAGAACACCTTATAAGGCTTGAGGCTGAAATCAGGATGAATGGTCTGCCTCATGATTAACAGATTTTCATCCCTATGATATTCAATAACTCTCATATAACCATATCCTTGGAGTGCTGCTGCCCTTAAAGTTGCCTTTAATAAATCTATGTCGGTTAGATGATATAACGATTCGGTATTCACTGTAAGAATTCTTCCTATGGCCATACCTTTCTCAATTAATTCCTCTTTCCCTTTTTCTTCATCTATATTCATAGGAATTTCGAGCAACATATTCATATATGCCACCGGGGTGAGGAGATATGGAACTTTTGAAAGATATATTGTTCCCGCTTGCCATTCCAATAGGTCTCGATATGTATCAAATGAAGTTAGAAATGCTGATTTTATGAGGAAGTTAAATTTATTTCGATTTACATCAAAATTTATGGAATAGGGTTCTACTTTAGCATCAAAATACCTTCCTATGTACTTTCTGATTCGTATGTAGTTTCTTTTTTGAATTCCACTATATTCTGAATTTAGATCTATTACTGCGTGAAATAAAGCAGCCACACGGGCGTGATAATCTGTTGCAATAATGTCTTGTTGTAGGAGTGCTAAGGTGATTGTTTCGTTCCTCATATTTGAAAGCATATTCTCAAATAGAAACCTAGTGACCGTTTTTTCATCTAGATTCATCACAAAGGGGTTAAGGGTTAAATAAACTACGAAGGCGGCGATATCGTCTTCTTCCTCTTCATCCATTAAATCCATTAATTTTTGTTGGGCGTCGGCGATCTCTAAACTAATTTCATGCTTGTCAAACAGGATATCCACATCCCTTTTGCTTTGTTGAACAAAATCAAGTATGATCAAATTTTCATCCGCGAAAACCATATTCTTAATTCTCTTCACAAAGAAATCTGCAGTAGGATCCGTATATACAATAAGTACTTTATTATCAAGACTCAATTGAATATTGATTATCTTTTCAAGCACTATCAACCCACCTGCACCCAGATCTTCTTGGATTAACGTTGAAGTTCCAGGCCGAAATCCTCCACCCATCATTTCATCTAATTCACGAATACCGCTGGAAACCAGTTCCCGTTCATAGAGATTTTTCCGTAAGGTAACTTCTCCTAATTGTTTTTCCAATGAGTGCTCGTTATTAGCCATCTATTTTTCCTCCTTCAATTTCATTACAGGGTCATTTTTCATTTCTTTTTGCACATCAAAATCGGCAATCTCAACTTCTGCTTTTTTCATCACTTTTTTTGTGAGAGTGTAAAATACTTCAATCATATTTTTACCCGTTTTTGCAGAGGTAATGTAGAGAGGTGCCCCATATTTTTTGGCTAACCGTTCCGCTCTAGAGACAATCTTTTCTTTATAGGGTAAGTCGCACTTATTTCCAATTAGAATGATTGGAATTTCCGAGGTGGTACTAATTAAATTTTCATACCATTCGGGTAGGTGCATCAAAGTGGATTTTTCGGTTAAATCGAAAAGAATGAGTGCACCATGTGCCCCTCGTAGATAATTCTCCCGTAATTTTCCCCCAAAAATACTTTGTCCTCCAATGTCCCATAGTTGGAGTGTAACTTTATAATCTTGAATTGATAATTCCTTTCTCAAAAAGGAAACCCCGATTGTTGAGAGATAATTTTCTCTAAAATACCCATCGCAAAAATGCCTTACAAGCGATGTCTTTCCGACACTAGGGTCTCCCAAAATAACAATTTTCCATTTGAATATCATAATATCAGACTTCATGGGTGTTTATTTTTCATTAGGAAAAAAATCTTATATGTTTTTTCCCAATATTTTTATTTAATATTGAAGAATTTTTGATTCCTTGTATTCTTTTTTCTTTTTGTATTTTTTCCAAAGATCTCAATATATCTTGTATAACTCTATATATAAAGCTTATTTTCGATTCTATTTAATTTTTAAATCAAATTCACCGATATTTAGCATACTTTTAAGTGAATCGAAAGATCTAAATAAAACATAAAAATAAGAGTTAAAAAAGAATTGTTTTTTTGCATAAAGGAATCGTTGGTCCTTAGGTGAGGAGATTTCAATATTTAGATACTTGATAGACCAATGATTTTTGATTGACATTCTCTTGTAATTTTTTAAAGGCAAATTCGGAAGTAGAGAAAGTTTCGGCACCCAATTTATTTACGATATTCGCTAATTCCTCATCAAAAATTCTACAGTAAATCTTGATTTTCGGGAATTTCTTGTAAAATTGAGTCACTAAATAGATTGAGGTCGAGAATTCTTCTTCCTCCTTCCAACAAATAAAAAGAGTAGAAATTGTGGTTAAATCAATATGATCTTGTATATATCTTAGTCTGTCACAATTATCCTTAGTTATATCGATCTTTTCATATTTGGGTTCATCATAAAGATCTTCATCTAATTTTTCATCCATAATATGAACTTTTCTTTTTCTTTTTAATCCTACATATTCAGTTATTCTCTGGGCTAAATGATCCCTTCCGAGAACTAATACATTTCCGCTCCGTTTATCCACCCATTTAGTCATTGATTCCATCGCCCATCCTGATGTGGAAAATGTGTAAGCATTCAATGGATGTGATTTGAGATAGCTTTGGAATTGATCATTGAAGATACGAATATAAAGGCGACAATCCTTGTTCATCTTCCTTACTTTTTCCGCTATCACGATTGTTTCTCTCGGTTTATTGATACATATAAATATCTCCCTAGCATCTTCAATGGAAGCTATTTTTAAATTCTCTTCATCAATATAATCTCCGATTACCACCGGTTCCCCCACTTTCAACAATTCATCTGTTAAGTTTTTATCCTTTTCCATTAGCACATAGGGCTTCTTTTGTTCTCTTAAAAAGTCAACTATCCTGTTTCCTAAATGTTTATAGCCGACCACAACACAATGATTCTTCTGTTGACTGGCCAGAACCTTTGAGGTTTCTATGGGATTATAGTTCTCAAGCAAAACAGAAAATATGAATCCGAAGAAAATCAATTCCACAAATATTTCCCACATTCTTTGATATAATACAGACCAAGTTGATGATGTGGGAGGGATTTCCAATCCAATTGAATAGAGTAAGATCTGAGCTGGGGAAGTGTCTGGAAAGAGGGATTTATAAAATATGCAACCTACAATATAAAGAAACAAAAGGACCAGAAACGCGGCCTTATTTTGGATCATTTTTAATTTGAGATCCACAAAAAATCGCTTTATCTTATGTGACACAATAATCAAAATAAACTTGGAATTTTTTGATTAAATGTTTTTTCTTAATATTCTCCCAAAAATATAAAATTATAGATTTTGAATTTTTGCCTTTAATTTCCCAGAGACTGGTCAAGTTGATTTGCCCGTAGGGATATGATTCAGTTTTTCTGTTTCAATTTATTTTACTGAAATTTGTGTTCTCCTCTCTTTTTCCTTCCAATCCAATCTTTTCTTGGGGGAATCGGATTAATTTACAGATTTTATAATACAAATGGGTATCTCTCGCGATTAAAATATACCTTTTTATAAATTAAAAGATTATTTATCCCAAGGAATATGGCCTTTGATGATTTATTAAAGCAAGTTTTTAAGAACCAATTTGGTGATGCTGTTCAATCTGAGATTTCTGTGGGAGTGTTAGAAAAAAGTTTCGATTTGTTGCTCTTAGGTACCCATTCTCTAGTTGAGAAATCAAAAGATGCAACTCAATTATGCATTTAATCAGTGTTGTTTATGGTTTATTGTGGTAAATCGGGAACCTTTTACATCTTGGTTCAAGGAAAATGAAACAAAAAAGATTTATCGTGGAGATAAGGGCACAGAAAAAGTAAAAAAGGGCCATTATTATTTGGATGGGAGTAAAACTTCCATACGAATTATTATTGTGAATGATTTGGATCCTGGTGTACAAGAAAATGAGATGTTACTCTTGCATTCTTCGGGAAAAAAATTGGCCTCATTTTTGAAAAAGCTCATGGAACGAGATAGCTTGCCAGCGGCCATGCAAAAATATTTATCATTTAAGTTTCTTATAGAAAGTAAGGAGTTGAGCGAAATGGAAGAAGTAAAGAAGATAAAAAAGAAGTTCTCATTTGAAGAGAACATCAAGCACGGCATCGAGCAAATCGGTATTAAAAAGGTGATTGACTCTGTCGGGATCGATAAGGTGATTGACTCTGTCGGGATCGATAAGATGATTGACTCTGTCGGGATCGATAAGAT
>CAZEPC010000395.1:0-4663 GCA_964513765.1 uncultured archaeon | reverse complement strand
TAATGATCACATGATCCGAATATCGTGTGAGGGAAGATCCCACCACATTTACTACCGAACAAACCTTGGCATCGAAATTTTCGCGGGCAAACCTTACTGCCTCAATGGTATCTGCTGTTGCTCCCGATTGAGATACGGCAATAACCACAGAGTTTTCTGGTACTTCTGGCAATGCATCTTTAAATTCCGAACATAAGATAGATTGTATATAGGGCCCTCCAAATTTTGTGATTTGGAACTTTCCTGCTTGTGCCGCGTAATAAGCTGTACCTGCAGCGGTAATAAATACATGATCTGCCTCCATGATCGTTTTTGCAAAAGCATCAATGTCATCTTGGGGCATATTTACTTGTTTCCTAACTGCATTTGGTACTTCATGCAATTCTTTGTGCATAAACCATTTATAATCTCCTTTTTTCGCCGCATCAATGCTCCATTCTATTTCGGTAATATCCCGTTCTACTTTTTTTCCGCTATAAACCTCGTAAATATCGACTTCACCAGGTTTTAGGATTGCAATTTCATCATCATCCAAGATAATTGCCTTTTTGGTTAAAGGGAGGAATGCTGGGATGTCTGAGGCCGCAAATGTGGTTTCTCCGGGGATTATTCCTATGGTCAGGGGTGATTCCTTCCTGGCTACTAACATATAATCGGGAGTTCCCGTATGACATACAACGATCCCATATGCACCTTCACATTCTTTGACCGTTTCAGCTACCGCATCTTTAAGATCTAATCCTTCATCTAGGTGTTCAGAAATTAAGTGGGGGATCACTTCTGTATCAGTATCCGATTTGAGTGTGTGTCCCCTCTGCTCTAATTGTTTTCTTAAATCTTGATAATTTTCAATTATGCCGTTATGTACACCAGCTACTGTATCATCACAATTTAAATGGGGGTGCGAATTTCTCGCAGAGGGTGCCCCATGGGTAGCCCAACGGGTGTGACCCACTCCAAAGCTTCCCTCCATACTGTCAAAAAGCCCATTTTTATTGATGTCTTTGATTCTTCCTTTGTCCTTTTCTAATTCAATATGATCTCCATTTACTAAGGCGATCCCGGCCGAATCATACCCTCGGTATTCCAAGCGTTGTAATCCTTTCCGAATCAATTTAGCAATGGGAAGATCTTCTTTATTTGTAATTAATCCAAATATTCCGCACATTGGTAATAACTTCCTTGATTTTTATTACGTAATCAAAATAAGGAAAAGTTTGATGGATTATATTTTTTCTTCTTGATGAAAAATCACATAAATTGTGTGTTTTTTTAATTTTGGGCGAAACTAGATCATTTTTTAGGTATAAATAGAAAAAAATTTTTAACAAAACGCCCTTTCTTACAATTGAAGAATATGACTTCAAAACATTATGTGGGGGTTGATATTGGGGGAACCAATATCCGAATCGTTATTGCAAACGAGGATGAACTTCTTGTAAAAGCTTTCTCTAAAACCGTTAAGCAAGGTCCCCCCGAATCCGTAGCCAACCAGATCAGAAATCTAATCCATCGGGGAATGGATGAGATTGGAATCACGGATGAGGATATTGCGGGAATTGGAACCAGCTCTGCAGGCCCATTTGTGGGTGGAAAGTCTTTAGCTACTCCCAATATCTGTGGGGATGAAAATAATGATTGGACAGTTATTCCATATTTACAATTATTGGAAAAGTATTTTGGTCCGGGCAAAAAATATGAGTTAGAAAATGATTGTGTTTCTGCGGTCAAAGCCGAGCATCTTTTTGGTGCTGGGAAAGGCCATCAAAATGTGGTTTATATTACCATTAGTACGGGAGTTGGGTCCGGTATTATAAGTAATGGCGTATTGATGGAGGGTAAAGGTAAAAATGCCGGTCATTTGGGCCATACCATCGTAGATAAAGATGGTTATCGGTGCAGTTGCGGTCAGAAAGGATGTATTGAAACAATTCTTTCGGGAAAATACCTACCCAGAAGAGCAAAAGATGCCGGCCTTGAAGTTGAAAATGCCAAAGAACTCTTTGAACTTTATAAGAAAGGCAATGAAATTGCTCAAAAAGTCATTCAAGAAACCATTGAATATTTAGGGGTATTATTTATCAATGCTATCAACACAACAGACACCGAAGTTATCATTGTAGGTGGAAGTGTGTTTCTAAATAATTTGGAAATTTTAAAACCCGCGGTGGAAAAATACATGATTGAGAATTCCATGGTGGTCCTATCCGAAGGTGTTGATCTAGTAACTCCCCAATTGGGTGAATATGTGGGGAGTTTAGCCGGCCTTTCGTTGGTAATCCCTACTAATTGGATCGCCAGTTGGGTTGAGAGGGAACCATGGAAAGATGGCATTAAGAAAGAGATTGAAATGTCCCTTGAAGAATCGATGGAGTATTCGAAGGAATAAACAATTGGGAAAATCCTCTGGTTGTTGATTAGGTTGCATTAGTAAGCAATACCTAATTCGTTTTTTGCAATTCTTATTCTTTTGTTTAGTTTTTAAACTATTGTATATTATATTCAAACTATGGGCGATTTTGTCTTTTATTCGGCTTCTCAAGCTTATTATTGCGAAATACGAGAAGCATTTCCTTTGAAAGGGGTTGAAAAATACGGCGGGCTTTTTCATAAATATAATATTCCGATGACTTGGATGACTAATACAGAAGGTGCCAAGCGAGGGAAAGAGATATTTACGGAATTTCACGGAAAATACGGCGATCAAGTGATTGTTTGGTGCCGTCCTCATCATGGAAATACCTCTTATATGAGAGAAAATGCCTTGGCCATGGGTAAAGAGGAGATTAAAAAATACATCTTGAAAGAACAAAAAGGAGTAAAGAAACATCTGCCTTTTGCAAAAACAGACCATATCGGTTATTTTTACCGTACCCTTCCGGCAGTTAGGGCGATGAAAGAGTTAGAGGTAAAAAGTGTATATGGCCATTGTTGGGAAATGATTGAAACCGATGGTGTGACTGATTGTGGGGTCCCTTGGGGCCTTTATTACTTAGATACGGAAAAAACTTGGAAACGACCATCTCAAAATCCCCGAATGTTGCGTGCTGAACACTTAAAACAACAAAGAAAAAAAAGGGCTGGGAAAAAAGGGACCTTAAATCGAAAAAAAGCTAAAAAAAGTGGTATTGTTGCCAATGAATGGCTTCAGCATGATATAAACAAATCCTGGAATTACTATGGCTCTTGCAGCGTGTTTTCATTTGATCCAAATGATGTAGAACGGGCCAAAATATGCGATGGGAGATCCATTGGGTATTGGAAAAAAGCATTTCGGGAATATTACCGCAACAGGAATTGGAATTCATTCATTCCCTTTGTGTTTCATCAAGAAGCCCACGAACAAGAAAGTACACCCGGCGGTTGGGAAGTTTATCCGCCTGAAACTGTGCAAAATACCTACGAAATGACCGACGAGTTCCTAAAATTCATAACCTCCTCTGAATTTCCAGATTTGCAAATAATGACATTACCGGAGGCAATTAAGGTGTATAGGAAAAAATTCTCATACACGAATCCGACATATATGCTCTACAAGGATATTGAAATAGATATGCCCATTTGGAAAAAACGGAAGGAAAAGGTGTGGAATATCTACCAAGAAGCGAAAGAGGCGGAGCAATCAGAGGGAGAAACGTTGGATCCAGAGAAGGATTACCGAAAATTTTCCTACTTAAACTTTCCTTACGGGTGGCAAGGCATGGTGCACGAAGATGAGGCCCCCTTTCCCAAATCTTTTGTGTATTGTGACCATCAAACCCAATTGTTCTTTCATAAGGGTAAATCTTCACCGATGAAAGCATATAACTATTTGAAAAAAATCAAAACGAAATCCCGGAATTTGTATCATAATGAGCATCTACTTTTAGAGGATAATTTACCTGAAGTCTCTATAAGTCCTCAAAATTACATGGATCTTTCTTTGGATAAGCTGGATGAAATTAAAATCTTGATAAACGCGAAGAAGGAAATTCCTTTTGGCTTGTGTATATGGGGTAATTATCCCGTAAATTCCTGGGAAATAGAATTTGATTTAAGTTCGTTTGATGCTTTGGATCTTATAGAAATCAAAGATATTGGGGATACCCTCACATTTCTCAGGTTCAACATTTTAAGAAAGGGTAAAATCTCTGTAAGTCTGATTAAAAGCAAGGATTGATCGCTTGTCCCTTAATTTTTTACTTCCCTTATCCTACAAAGATGTCTGCCATCTGTCTTAATATCTCAACACCTCTAAAACTTTTAATTGTAATCGATGTATCAAAGGGTTTTTTTTAAAGATAGCTTACTCTTTTTTTTTCTAAAATATAATATATATATATTAAATCTTAACAAATCAGTAATCAACTGTGATGAAACTATGGGATATTCAAGAAATTACACTCAAAACCACCAAAAAAAACTTATCGTATTGGCTTGCTTTGTTTTCAGCTTATTTTTATTGTTTGGTACATTAGAATCGCAATATATAAGTAATGATGAGGATGGTGGGATAAATGAATTTCAAAATGATGATATTATAGATGAAAATGAAATTATCGAGGAAAAAAAAGAAGATGACACCGGTTCTTCCGAAATAATTAATCCGTTAGAGGATAATACTACTTCATTGAATGATAATACAATTCAAGGCCCAGTATCTGCGGATGATTATGCTGAAAAA
>CAZEPC010000394.1:0-4670 GCA_964513765.1 uncultured archaeon | reverse complement strand
ATTACAAAGGAAATGATCAACTATGACAGAAAGTTTAGAATTGTGGAAAGAACAGGCCCCCCAACTGCGGGAATATCAGGAACAAATCTACCAAAAGGCCAAAGAACAGAATTATTTGGTGGTCATCCCTACGGGCTTAGGAAAAACATTCATCGCCGCCAAATTGGCCGCCCACATGCTCCAGAATTATCCCGAACACGGGGTGATCATCTTGGCACCCACCCGACCCCTTATCAACCAGCACCATGAATCCTTGGAGAAAGTACTCGCTATCAAGGAGGAAAAACTTTATATACTCTCGGGCAAGGTAAGGCCCTCGAAAAGAAAAGGAATATACCTCACCTCGGAACAGACAGTATTCCTCATGACACCCCAAACCCTATGGAATGATTTGGAAGCGCGGCGTTTGGGATTAAAGCACATTTCTCTGATTGTGTTTGATGAAGCCCATCGTGCCCGGGGGAAATATGCTTACTGTAAGGTGGCGGAGAAATACCGAACGCAAAACGAGCGGGGAAGGGTATTGGCACTGACCGCCTCCCCCGGATCCTCCAAGGAAAAAATTCAAGAAGTCTGCAGCAATTTGCATATTCCCTTTGAGAACATCGAATACCGCGATAAAAGGAGCAATTCGGTGAAGAAATATACCCATGAAACGGAGGTAAGACAGATCGGCGTGGAGATGGGCGATCAAATGAGGCAAATCTACCGTCTTCTGAAAGAGGTAAAGCACGATACCATCCTCAATCTTATCGAAAAGCACCTGGAATACGATCCCCACACCAAGACCAACCCCACCTATTACTATATGGGGACGATCATCGGGATGCAGCGCAAGTTGCAGGGAGCATTGAGACAAAAGAACCGAAACCCCCGCTTGGTGAGGACCCTCCTCTCTATTTCCGCCAGAGCCTTAAAGGTCTTCCATCTTATTGATAATTTGGAGTCCCAAGGGCTGGCCATTGTGTATAAATCCATGAAGAAAGCGGTGGATAAAATCGTAAAGGGAACCGCCTCCTTTGCCGACAAGTACCTTTACCAAGATCGTCGGGTAAAGCGGATTTATCAGTTTTTGCACGAGGAATATGGGGGAGGCACGGATCCCGCGTTACTGCGGAAGAAGTTTCGCCATCCGAAGATGGAAAAGCTTAAGAAAATTGTAGCCCGGCAAATGAGGCAGAGCACCGATAGCCGAATTTTGGTCTTCACCAAGCTGCGATCCACCGTCAAGATATTAACCTCCATTTTGGAAGAGGTCCCCTCGGTCTCCCCGAAAAAGTTTGTGGGGCAATCCACCAAGAGCAAGCGCGACAAGGGAATGTCCCAAAAGCAGCAGATTCAAACCCTCGAACAATTCAAGGAGGGAATATATAATGTACTTATTGCGACCAGCGTGGCCGAGGAAGGGTTGGACATTGCCGAATGCAACATGGTGGTCTTTTACGACAATTCGGCCAGCGAGATCAAGCTGATCCAGCGGATGGGAAGGACCGGTCGGTCCGGGAAGGGAAAGGTAATTATTCTCTACACCAAGGATACCAGCGATGAACGCTACCTCAAGCTCGCCCGGTACAAGAAGGGACATATGAGGAAGAATTTAGGGGGAGGGAAGGAAAATCATAGGGATCTGCGGGTGTGCGGACCGAAAAAAAATAATCCCGTCCCCGCCCAAAAAGATCATAAACCGCCCCAAAAAGTTAAAAGGAAGCAGAGAACCAGAGAGAAAAAAATAAATAGGGGAAAAGAGAAAAAAGGCAGCACTGAAATATGTAAACCTACGGCATCCGGGCCAACGGTGTATGTAAGACCCCATTTAGAATCCAAATTGAAATATGATCTGCAGGGTCTTATTCCCAAACATTACCGCACGATTCGTGCCCTTGAAAGCGGATTGTATGATCTGTTTTTCCCGGAGAACAATACGGGAATCGATATTTTTTCGCTCAAAAAATTCCTTCGCGCCACCACTAGCTTTTCGGAATCGAGACAACTGGTGAAAAAAGCCAAGAAGGTGAGCACCTATCTGGTGTGTGTGGACTTGATCGGGGTCAAAAAGCAGATAAAAGCCAAGCTCGGAAAAAAGGTGATTGCCTATCGAAATCGCTTTCAATTCCAGTTGGTTCTCTTCGGATCCTTACAAACCCTGAAGCGAAAGATTCTCAACCTATGATCTTTTATTGATTTTTTTCTTTTTTCATTCCCATTTACCGCTTATTCCAAATTCCCCGTTTTTCTATTTTGCTTTTTCAAGCACATTAAATCACTTTCAAGCACATTAAATCACTTTCAAGCACTTTCAAGCACTTTCAAGCACTTTCAAGCACTTTCAAGCACTTTCAAGCACTTTCTTGTCCTTATCTCATGATTGATGTATTTGGGAAAAAGAGGAATAAAATGATAATAAATGAGAAAGAGAGGAATGGAATGATAATAAATGAGAAAAAAAGGTATTATAAGAGCTGAGAAAATGCATTATTCAAGCGATCAATGAGGCCCAGCCTCCGGGAAATCTTCTCCAGGTTAGCTTGAGCCGTTCTCATTTTTTTGGTTAGGGCGGGCGAAATCCGTTCCACTAATTGCAAATAAATCGCATTGCCCGAAATTTGGGAGATAACTATCAGTAATATCTGATCCTTGGTAAGTTCTTCGTATGCTTTCCTCCCTCCCGGGTATCGTATCATCACCCTGTTATCTTCGGTATAGAAGCTGATTTCCTCTTTCCCGTGCGCGGGAGTTTCTATCAAAACATTAAGGCAATAATCCCGTAAAAAGTTCATATTCAAATCGGCCAGCGGACTATCAAACAATAGCAATTGTTCCATAATTTCCGTGAAATAGGTAGCGTTGGAATGATTCAAAAGTCCCTCTGCCGTATCTTCCATGATTGTAATGAGGCGCCTCGTCCGTTCCGGGGCACTGAGCCGTGCCTTTTTGAACGCTTTGTCAAATTCGCCTCCCGCCTTATCCCAAGGAAAGTCCATTAGGATCCCTCCCCGCATGCCCGTGCCTCTCTCTTAACCCTCCCCCTGGTACAGCCCAAACCCGCAAACCTCGCTTTATTCTCGTACATTCTGGATGCCGAAACCTTGTATTTTCTGGATAGTTCATAGCAAGGGCAATATGCATCCGCCCCCAAGGCCAAATATATCCCGTAGAGTACCCCGATCTTGGCCTGAACCCCGGGACACCCGTAAAAGATTCGCTCCGTATTTTTTTTTGCCACTCTTTTTTGGGCGGGACTAAGATTCTCCTTATCCGCCACATACTGAAATATAGCCCGCCATTGGGCCTTCCTTTCCCCGTCCCACATCTTTTCCGAAATGCGATGGTACTCGGAGAGGGGGATACCGAGCATCTCAACAATCGAGGTAATATTAACCAAAGGATTATGGGAAACCGCGTGCAGAATGAATTTCCGACCGATGAACGACCGGCTGAACTTTCTAAATATCATTCCTGCGGTCTGGTTTTTCCATTGTTTGTATGCCTCCCCTATCACCCGATCGGGATCTATCGGCGGAATGTCCCGTGCATTCCCCGTAAACTTTTCGTTTAGTTTTTTTATTTGAGTTGCCATCCACCAAAGGCGCATGTATGGTTTGTGGAGGGTTGCAATAGGGCTTAATTCCATTTTTCTGCCCCTGGTGAGTTTCTCAAACAGAACGGGATCTTTCTCCACATCGGTATAATTCACATTTACTTTTTTGAGGCTTTCCATGGGGAGAATAGCGGATATATCGGCGATCGGGTTATCGGAAATATCCAATGTCCGCAGGTTCGAAAGATCCGTGAATGAGGAGGGCAATGAGCTCAAGTTATTACCCTTCAAATTCAGCACCTCCAAGCCCTTTAGGCCCCCGATCCACTCCGGAATTCGGGAAATACCGGTGCGATACAAAGTAAGCTCCTTCAAGTTGCATAAGTCCCGGATTTCTGGCGGCATTCGTTCCAGCTTCAGATCTTTCACGGCGAGTGTTATGATGGTTCCGTCTTTCGCGGTGATGTCTATTTTTTCCTTCAAGTTCTGCGATAATTCGTGATGAATTGCGTTTGTTATAAGGTGTCTATGATGTGTTTGATTCATATATTTTTCACGTGTATAATAGTAGTGGTAGGAGTGTGGTTGGTGCTTTTGTCTTTTTTGCGGTATTTTTCACCCATCCGCTCAATTTATCCATCGGGCCATCGACCCATCAAATCCCACTAAGAGGGAAGATGAAAGAATCGGAAATCGTTGAGTTTTAGGGGCTTTCCGACATGCACCAGACGTATCACCCCCGGAAATTGCACCAAAAAATCGGACATGATATCCTCCAGATATTTTCGCCGAACATACTCCGGGGTTATCCCGGGGAACTGCCCGACGATGAGAAGGTGGTCCTCGGCATCTTGATCTTGCTCGGGTTCGAACAGCGAAAAATGCTGGTGCCCGATGGTCAGCGATTGCAGGTGGGCATCCGAAAGGTTGGTCGAAAAGGACCGGATGGCGGAAAAGAACCCGCAGACCAGATCGCAATCCCTCGTGTTTTTATGCTCGTAAAGGCACGGCCCCGAGGAGCGCATGATCCAAAAATTGGCGATGCTCCGAAAATCAAGGTGCCCGTTATCGTTATTATTATTATTATTATTATTTTTTTTGTTATTGTTGTTGTTGGGCCGTGCTTGTGTCA
>CAZEPC010000393.1:0-4679 GCA_964513765.1 uncultured archaeon | reverse complement strand
CTTTTCAAATTTATAATTGGTCAATTCCATAAACTCGATGACGGCGGCATCCCTGTCTCTTGCTCGCACCCTGGTTGCCGTATGGTCAATATACCGAATATTATCTAACCAAGGATCCTTGGGCTTTTTAAGATTATGTTTTAGATCCTCGGAACCCTTGTGAGAATAATTTCTCCGGTTCTGATTATTGTGCCATTCAATAAACCCAATTGCACTTCCAATATAATGGGAAGGAACGGTTTGGATAAAGGAATAGTTCTCGTAATGTTGAATTTTTGGAGTCATGAAGTTAATTCCTCTCTCTTTTTGGATTGACACATATTTTTCAATATCTGGGGTGGTGAAACAAAAGGTTTCGATTCTGGTATTAGATTGCCCCCTTGCCTTCTTAGTAAGGTTAAAGGCTAAGAATGGGTTCTCGGGACTTTTTCGTGAACGGAGAATAAGTTTTGGTTTCTCCGGAGGTGTTCCTTGCAACACAAATGTTCTGTGTATTTCATCAGTAAATGAATCGGTTAGAATGTAGCCGGTTGTATTAAGTATTTCTTGTACGGCCGAGACCAAGTTTTCTGGTTCTGTATTTACAATTAAACAATCAAGACCTCCCACAAGACCTTCCAATCCCGAATTTTTTCGCTTTTCCAAAATAAGAGGGATTTCTCTTTTCAGATAATCATCGCTATTCTTGTAATTATACGTAATGGGCATTTTAGCATTACAACGAGGACACTCCCCGTCTTCCGTGTCAACTACTTCATGGCATTTAGAGCAAATTGTTTTAGATTTTTGATTACTTATTTTCTTCATTTCCTTTCCTAAAAAATATTATCTTCCTCCATAAAAAAACGTGAGTATTAGAAAGTATAAATAACAATAAAATTACCTTAAATTATTGCTGATCTAAAGGAAAAAGGCTCTCTATTCACACTCTGATTGATAATTCAACAAAAAGATTAAAAAACAATGACAATAGAAATTAAAATAAGAATTCCTTAAAATAGGTGTATAAAAAAATGACAGAAATAATTTTTGGACTAATTGGGGCAGGTAATTCAGCCACAAATATCGCAACATCACTAAGCAATATGGAGAATGGAAAACTTAAAGGAGTTACCTCTAAGCCAATAGATGGAGCCAAAAAGCTTGCAAAAGACTTAGATGTACCTAAAGTTTATGAATCCAATGAAGCATTACTCGGCGATGATGAGATCGAAGCCGTTATTATTTCCGTACCGCACGGATTGCATCACCCCTTGACCATGCAAGCTTTGGAGGCGGGAAAGAATGTATTATGCGAAAAGCCTTTGGCAATTAATATGGAACAGGGACAAGAAATGATCCAGACAGCCCAGGAAAATGGCTTAAAATTGGGAACCTTTTTCCAAATGAGATTCAATGAAGCCTCCCAAAAAGCTAAAGAAATAGTATCTGAAGGTAAGCTGGGGAAAATTCTTCATTCCCAGGTGAATGTGCTGTGGTACCGGGATCAAGATTATTATAATAATTCCTCTTGGAGAGGAAAATGGGATACTGAGGGCGGGGGTTGCTTAATAAACCAATCAAGTCATTCCATTGATCTTATGATTTGGCTAACCGGAAAACCGAAAAGGCTATTTGGAGTGTTCGGGGCAAAAACACATGAGATTGAGGTCGACGATAATGCCGCGGCAGTAGTTGTGTTTGATAATGATGCATACGGCACCATTCAAACTTCTGTGTCACTTCAACCCGGCTATACCGGAAAGGTAAATGTGTTCGGAACAGAGGGTGGAATTTCTCTAATTGGCAATAAATTGATATGGACCAAAAAAGATGGCTCTGAGGAGGTTTTCGATTACGAACAACAAGTCGGATCCACCAACGATCCAAAAAAGTTCTCAATGGGTGCTCAAATTGCACTTCTAAACGACTATATCGAGGCAGTTCAAAATGATCGTGCGCCAAAGATTGACGGTAATGAAGGACTGAGAGCGATAGAAGTAATCACCGCCATTTATGAATCTGACGGTGAGAAAGTCGTTAAATTTTAACCTTCAGGATTTGAATAAATACAAAAATTAAAATAACTCTCTTTTCTTTTTTCTTACATTCCTTTCTAATGATGGGATTGAAATTATATGGATGTCGACTTCGAGCTGGAAATTCAGCATGTGGTGTATTTAACAATAATTGGAACCTTGTGGCTGATTCTCACTTGGTTTGCATCCGATTTATTTTCCGAAATATACGGAATTCCCGCCCCCTCTGGAATTTCACTTTTTATCAAAATATCATGGGCTATAGGAGGAGTTATTGAGGGTTTTGCAATTTTTGTATTTGTGGAAACCGTTTTGGAATAATTTTAGTGTTCGTGCCCTAATTTCTGTAAATTAAATCTGTCAAATCTTGATTTTAAAGTTTTCTAAAAAATCCCAAAAAGGCCGTAACCAAACTCCCTACAATAAAAGCCCAAGCCAAATACGAAAATATATTTATTGAACCTGGGAAAAGAGATTCTAAACCCAACCAAACCAAAGCACACAGAAAGAAGAGTACCAACATGATCATATAACGAACATTCCGATAACCTGGATTACTCTTATCTAATTTTTTAATCAATACCAAGGAACCCCTTAACATCGGGAATAAAAGTAATAGTCCAAATACAAAAAGAAAATAGGCAATATCAAAATAGCCCAGAGAAGTCGTTATAAATAAAGGATTGATCATTCCATAGAAAATAATTGCTGAGAACACTATAACCCCGAGAATTGTATTCTTTTTCAAATCCTTTTCTTTATAAAAAACTTCCGTAGAGAAAAGATATAGGTAATAAATCCCACAAATTGCTAAAATCTGGGAGAACTGAAATTGATCCACCAACTGAACAAACCACCAATAGGTCCAATTCGGTTCGCCAAAATTTGCAGATTTAAGATTAATTTCCAAGATATAATTAACATATGTGCCTGCTGCTTGTGATAAGATTGCCAAAGTGAATATTATAAAGGCTGTCAGTAATTTTTTTGTTATTTCGGTTTTTTTCACTTGGTGTCTTTTGGCTGCAATAATTGTTAGGAACAAACTAATAGATCCACAAATCAGCTGCCATATAAAGATTAGAATATTTTCCTCGACCATATTATTTTCATCAAAATATTTTATTAAAGATATTTGGTAGGAATGGTCTTTCGGTTATAAACCTTTTCTTTAAAGCTCTATTGGCGATCTTAAAAAAGATCAAATTAAATCCCAATGTTCAAGGACATGTAGCCCCTAAAATGAGTATGTTTATCAATTGATTTTAAAATTGAATAATTAATTGACAGAAAAAATGTATTAAACTTTGCTAAAGTCTATTTTTTGCTCAATCTTGTTGAGGATTCTATTTTTCCACCAATATAATAGTCATATCATTAACATTAGTCTTGGTCTGACCCGTTATCAAGGCAGAATTCAATTTATCAAAGACCGAGAAAGAATCATTATTTTCCAAATAATCAGAGATCTTTTCACCCAAGGAAAGTTCATTTATTGTTTTAAAAGTATAGGAATCGACCAGACCACCCATAGCCGGACAATTTCCCTCGATGCCATCGAAGGCACCCGAAATGAGAAGATATTTAACTGGAAATATGTCTTTCAAGGATTTAATGCCTTCAGTATTTGTTATGTAAGAAAAGGTTTCATTGAGAAAAGAAAGGAGCATTTCTTGGTTCCTTCCACCCTTTCCATCACCCTTTAGCGTAACTGTAAATTCTCCTGTTCCGATAAAACCATAAATCGATTTATTTCCAGGTATGGTGCAACTCTTGAGCTTTTCAAAGAGAACCTTTCCATATTCCCGTGCCTCACCTTTTAATTCATTGCTGAAAATTTTGGCCGAGATCCCTTGAGTTTCCAAGGATTGTTTAGCTTTTTTAGAAGAGGTCAAAGCAGACCCAATGATAAAAGTAGCCGATTTTTCAAAGTACTTGGAATCAGGCTTAGGGGTTTCCTCTATATTTCCCTTTTTCCCTTTTTCAAATCTTCCCCTTACTGATTCTGGCAGACGGCCCCATATATTATATTTTTTACATATCTTAACCGCTTCGGAAAAAGTAGTGTGATCGGGTACGGTGGGGCCAGAAGCGATGGTCTGTAAATCATTACCAATAACATCCGAAATAACTAACGAGATTAATGGGTTGGGGTGGGCTTTTCTTACCAATTGCCCTCCCTTAAACACCGAGAGATGTTTCCGAATACAGTTTATTTCATAAATTTCAAGGCCACTTTCCAATAAAATCTGATTTACTCTCTGTAAATCATCTAAATGTATCCCATCCGCTGGTAAAGGCATAAGGGCCGATCCGCCCCCTGATATAAATGTAAGAACTAAAGCATGTTCCGACGCAGTTTTTAAAATAGAATACATCTCTTTCACCCCATTAAGTCCATTTTCATCGGGAACCGGGTGAGCAGATCCATTTAGAATAACATAATTTTCAGGATTTTGCGCTGAAATGATCTTATCCTTTTCGGTCTGTCCATATGGAATATTGATAAGCCCCTTAATTCTTATATTCATGATATTTTGAGCATCAAGCAGCTCAATGAAAGTCTTAACCATCTCTAAAGTTGCTTTTCCTCCCCCCACTATGATTATTTCATCATAATCTGAAAGGGGCCAGGAACTATTCTTAATATGGAGTGAAATC
>CAZEPC010000392.1:1592-4710 GCA_964513765.1 uncultured archaeon | reverse complement strand
CTGAAGGTGAAATTAGTGCTTGGAAGGCAGCGGAATTAGCAGATATTTCTCTACGAAAAATGCTCAGAGAACTTAAAAAACGAAAGATTCCGACTTATACAGAATCCATGTTGGAAGAGGACCTACAATATGTACTAAGGGATGAATAGTATGATTGGAATTGTGAATGCATCACCTCTTATTTATTTGGCAAAAATTGGAGGAATAAATCTACTCCCAAAATTGTATTCTGAAGTTTGGACAACATATAATGTTAAAAAAGAGGTATTAAGAAAGCCAACAGCTCCTGAAAGTCTCAATCTCCAAGATAGCTTCGATTCATGGTTGAATATTAAAAAATATACAAATAAAAAACTATTTACAAAATTATTGAAGATGAATATTCATGCAGGTGAATGTTCTATAATTGTTCTCGCCTTAGAATATAAAGAAACATCAGAAAAGAATGATAACATTGTAATTTTGGATGATTTAGCGAGTCGTGAAATTGCACATTCATTAAATCTGAAAATAACCGGTACTCTTGGAGTATTATTAAAGGCAGTAAAAGCTAACTTTATTTCCAAGCCCCAATGCAAGCAATATCTTAAAAAATTGATCAGAAATACTACTTTTTGGATTAGTGCAACATTGTATGACAAATTATTGGATGAATTAGATAGATTTTAATCTCTTCCAAATTTTGGGCCCGAAAGTCTTCATTCCTTGATTTTATAATGGAAAATGAACCCTCATTCTTCATTTCTTACTTCATGATATCTTTCATTTTGATTTTCAGTTCTTCAATTTTTTCTTCCAATTGTGGATTTGATTCAAGATATTGCTTTAATTCCTCTTTATGGGTTCTCTGATAGGAATTAAATTCCTTTATGGTCAATCCTGCTTCTTCAATCTTATCTTTATAGGGATCTAAGCATTCAAATAATGTTTTCATCATTGTTTCAAGTAATTTGAAAGGATCTTTTTTTAGTTGTTCCCCTTCCCTCTCCTTGAGGTTATTCATTTCTTCCCTAAGTTCTTTTATTACATTGGGCATAATCTCTAAAGAGAGTTCCACGTATTCTTTAGGTTTCATAATGTTATCATGTTTTCTTGACTTTTTTTCCTTATATCTTTTTCTATTCCTATATTTATGCCACAAAACATTGTAAAATATACAAAGAAATCGAAAAAAACCGCAAAATAGAGAAAAAGCAAGACTAATTAAAGAAAGAAAAAATAGATGGTTCTAGGTGCTTTATATATATTTATATGTATGTATATACGATTTGATTTGTATTTCCTTGTTTATTGAATAATTCCCGGCGAGATTTTGGATTCAAAATCTTTAACGCTGAGTTTGATATCGCCATCTTTTGGAATTTGTCCCCTCTCGCGTTGAATTTCACGGGCTAAGAGATACAGTACCAATGACAGGCTTTTTCTACCCCGGTTATTACAAGGAATGGCATAATCGATATCATACACATAATCATCAGTATCAATTAATGCTACTAATGGAATTCGTGCCTTGGCAGCTTCGGATAATGCTTGCTTGTCTGCGTGAGGATCAATGATAATTAATACATCACATTCATGATATTGGTCAATCATGGGGTTCGTGAGTGTTCCTGGAATGAATCGTTCATCAAAGGCATTCGCTCCAGTAATTTCACAAAATGCACGGATCGGTTGTCTCCCGTATCGCCTCATGGAACAGATGGTAATCCTTTCTGGATTGAAAGATGCAAGGAAACTGGCGCCGATTCTGATGCGCCTATCTGTTTCGAGTAAATTAATAACATATAATCCGTAGCTGGTAGTTCGGTAAATCCATTTTTCGGAGTGTGTAGTTTTAAGCTTGGTTCCGATATGGACACCGCTGGCTAAATATTGATCGCGCGGGACGAGTAAATCTACTTGCTCTTCGTCGCTCTCTTTTTCAACAAGTACTTCTTCATCGTCCACCAATTCTGTATAATCTTCGAGTTCTTCATCCTCGTCGATGATTTCTTTTTTCTTCATAGCTAGTTCACAAATGTATTTCTTTTGTATATGATAAATGGGGAAATTAATGTTTAATTAAGAATTTTTGGAAAAATTTGGAAAATAGCAAAAAGAAAACCGACTAAAATCCAATATTGTGGAGTGGTTTCTAAATAAAATCCGTGTTTAAATGCCATTAATTATGCAAAAAGACATCTATCAACCACTCCAATTAAGAAATAAAAATTTGTTTTTTGGTTATAATTCCTTTTTCTTTTGTTCTAATCGCTCTCCGCACCAACAACAAAAGGGCCGATCTCTGTAGGTTTCGTTGGAACAATGGGGGCAAGATATTTTTCGTTCTTGAAACTTCTTAGTCATTTCCTTTACAAAATGCGGCCAATCACGGTAAAAGTATCCTTCATCCAGATACCCTTCAATCTCTTGGGCTTCAATCTTCTTTTTTAGAAGTCTTTCAACTTTTTCGGATTTTAGGTTAAAATAATCGCCGATCTTTTTGAGAGAAACTTTGGTATAGGAAGAGAGATAATTACTAATTTCGCTGTTGAAATATGCTAGTTTATGTTCATCGGGCGAATCAATTATATAGCCGGGCTTTAATTTGAAAAGTTCAAGGCCGGTGATGGTCTTTTCCACCAACCCCTTGATAACTCCGCGCTCCATCAATTCCATGAGATAGTCCTTCACATCTTGGTTTGAAAGTTCATATTTTTCTGCAAGTTCATCAATGGAAAAATTACTCTTTCCTGTTATTTCTCTAAGGAAATTATTCTTCAATTCCTTTAGATTGAGGATCTTAATCTGTTCATCTGCCCATACGATAATTTTCTTTATTACAAAAGGCCCTACCAAGAATAAAAATCCAGATATCACCACACCGAGAAAATATTGATTAATTCCCAACTCTCCCGTTTGATAAATTTGTTCTGCGTTCAATGCTCCGATTAAAAGAACCGAATAGACAACAAAGATAATAAAGCAGGTAATTTCCATAAGGGACAATAATGTCTTTAGTATGAGTTTCTTGTTGCTTTTAAATTTATCAATAAAATCCTTAAACATTATCATCTTTATATTCATCATGGGAAAAAAATGTAATCATTCCCAATGTGTATGCTTCATGTATGACTCA
>CAZEPC010000392.1:0-1492 GCA_964513765.1 uncultured archaeon | reverse complement strand
AAAGAAAGGGCGAAACAGAGAAAAAACAAAAGCAACGAAAGGATTAAGTGTATAGATAATGGTTGAATGGTCAAAATTTCGGTTTCCGATGGCAACTTTACTAGGGATCTTTTTCGCATGTTTTGGGGTATTTATTTTCGGAAAATTTACCTACGTGGGATTGGATCTCTATGATAACGTATTTTCTCTAATGTCTTCCCTTGACACCGCAGCTGAAGGATTTTACCAATTATTTGGATCCGGATTTATGGTAGACTTATTTGAAGAATTTTCACCTCAAAACTTACAAGGTACCACTAGGGCCGCTGTTTTTAGAAGCGAGATGGTTTGGCCCGCCGTGATTACTTGGATTATGACTGGTTTCATTGCAGGTGCAATCGTAAAAGGCTGGAAGCGCGGGGTATATGTGACCGTATTGATTGTATTTCTTGTGTTTATTGGCTGGGTAATTTGCGGGTTCTTCGCAGGTGCGGATATGAGCAGTATTTATAGGGACAATTTTACAACCAGAATGTCCGAATTATTCACCGCAATAGTCTTTGTAATCCCAGCTGGCTTAATTGCCGGACTCATTACTGGTCCTTATGAGGAATAATAACACAATAAGATTTCTTGGGCGAGAAAAATTGAATAATAATGATAAAGATTCAATTTCTCGGCCGTAATGATTTAATCAGCGAAATTTTCTTCAGTTTATCTGATTTTTTACAAAAAAATGAGGTTACGGATCGATAGAACTTTCTATTCTTCTCATAAAATTCTGAAATATTCTTTTTATCCAGTATATCAACGTCTTTTTCATTTTCTTTTTTCTTATTTCCCAATTTATTTCCCACTCTTGTTAAATTCTTATCATTATCAGGTGGCTGTGTAAAGTTCATCTAAAAATCACTCTTTGTATGATGCATTTAAATTTCTAATATTAGAACAAATCCCTTTAAGAATCATGCAATTTGCTTTTTTTACGGTTAGAATGGCGGGAAGTAACAATATCGATCTGTATTTTTTCAATTATATTATTAAAATCCAGAATAGTCCTAACTTTCTCATTTCTTTTCTTTTTATCTGGGCAATTTTCTTGACTTTGTTCCATATTATTAGTACAAAAAACGAGGTTTAAAAATCCTAAATATCAATATAAAAAATTATATTTTCTGCTGAATTTAAGCTATTGGATACAGATATGCGAAAACGATCATTAATTGCTTTTTGGCCCCAGTATTTTGATAGGGATCGACCCCGAAGCAAGGGGAGAAAAGTGGCAAAAAAAAATGCAACCCCGGAACCCAAAGCACAAGATGTATTAAAGGGGGCACAGAGTGCGGGATATTACGCAGAAATGGATCCTTTCCGTCAGTACCCGCGAACCTGGTGGGATGAACCCGGGATGGTCCTGGTGGATACGATGGGCCAAAAGAAAACCTTTGCTCTGCATAAAATTGCACCCGAAGTCAAAAAGGCGGCGAAAACACGGATTAGCAAGAGCAAAGAA
>CAZEPC010000391.1:0-4713 GCA_964513765.1 uncultured archaeon | reverse complement strand
ATTACATTCAAAGCGAATTGCACATCCAAAAATTCAAAATAGGAGAGGATGCATTGGGAGATCCCGTGTATCTGTGGGAGTTTCCCGAGGGGTGGGTACCGATGGTAAACGGGGTTAGGCAGGACAATATGTTTTGGCCGTTCCCGAAGATCCCCCAATCGTGGCATTGGATCCCCGATCTCCAGTTAACAGACGCCCAAGAGGATTTGCCCGAAAGGGGAGGCATTCCCTCCGAGGATGTGATGGTGAGAGAGAATTTTCCGGAAAATACCAATTCCAGGGATCCTAACCACCCGATGCTGCCCGATACCCATACCAATGTAGTGGATATTCATACCATTCGGAAGCATATCCCCAAAGACCTTTACAATGTCGAGAAAGAGGACTACAAATTCGATGAATTGGTGTGGAAGTTTAAGGTATCCCCGGATGATGACTATCTCACGGAGCCAGGATGGATTTTGAATCCCGATGGTAACTACGAGGTGGTTGATAGATTCCAGCACACCGATGTCCTCAAAATGAGCGGGGCGAAAAAATCGGTGTCCCGCCCTTTTGCCCCCAATCAATCTGGGGGATGCGAACTGTATTTTGCCTTTGAAGAGGGGGGCAGCCCGGGGGATTCCCTTGGAATCTCCATATTGCCCGCCGTGATGAATATTAGGGAGGTTGATCCCGCCTCCTCGGATCTATTGCTATATGAGGGGGGTATACCCTCAATTCAAACCGGGAGCGATTCCGTGGAAAAAACTTTGCCCTCCGTGGAAAATGAATATACCTACGAACTTCGGCTAAATCCCGATACCCTTCCGAGCGGATCCCCGCATAAATATATTCTGAAGACCGGCGATACGACTAATGGGCTTCAAATTTATTGCGATCAAGAGATGAGGGTCGGGGTCAAAATTTATGAGGGGGGGACCGAATATGAACTTCTCTCCCAGACCCCATTAATCGGAGGCTGGCACCATATTGGTATCACTTTTAGCGACTACCGGACCCGGCTCTTCATCAACGGGGAGGAAGAGGCAAGTAATACAGAGGATATGACTCCGGCCATAGATGCGATTTCCGCTATAGGTATCGGAGATTTAACGGGTACCGGCAATTCACTGTGCGGCCAATACGATGACCTCGCCGTTTGGAGAACGGAAAAACCCTCTTTTCTTAACGAATGCATTCGGATTACCTGCGATCTCAGTGATCCTAAATTAGAATTAGAAACACCCTCGGGGAATATTTTGGGACCGACCTTGGGTGCCGGGAAATGGCACCATTTGGCCCTTACATGGAGCGGGGTTTCGGAAAAGGTTTTAATTCGGCTCAACGGGCGGTATCTTCGCACCCCCGATGATTCAATAGAGCTGGACTGGAGCAATTCCGGAAAGTCACCGCAATCATTGCAGCTCCGGGCGGATACCTCCATTGATACCCACTGTTATTTCGATGCAATCGGAGTGTATAATCAGGGATACTCACAATTCGGGAATGTGAAAACTCCGTTTAAAGATGCGATCAATTATAAGATCCCCGCGGACAAGATAATTCCCGCCGAAGCACTCACCGCCCAATACGGAGATGGGGTCGGGAGTATCGCGATTGAGAATGTCTTGGATCATCAATCCGCGATTAAGATTAAAGCCGAGCAGGATGATGTGGGAACCGGTTATATTCATAATGCGAGAAGCGAAGGCTATTGGAGCTGTCTTATCTATCACCCCACAATTGATGCCTTTCATAATGTAATGTTCGGCTTGATCAACCAAACGGCCGGAACGGTAGCCGCTTTCAAAATTGATGATTATTATGAAATTAAAATTTTGAAGGATGGGGCGGAATTGGAAGAAATTAGGTTGAGCGATATCAATTCCGAGTGGGTTCCCGATGCCCTTGATTTTCATAACTTTTGCTTTCACAAATCCGGAAAGACGGTAAATTTTTATATCGATGATGTTCTGGTTTATAGCGGGGAATTATTTGAGGATTATGACATCTTATTTTCATCTTTAAGTGTCCACACGGAGGACCCCGCCAGCCCGGCGCTCGGATATTGTGATCGGTTGTATGTAGGGGATAGTCGGGAACTCGCCTCTTTTTCGCGGCCATCGGGCGGAAAAAAGTTTCACAGGTGTTATACCTTCTATTCGGGCCGAGATTCCCGCGAGGAATGGGTCAGCGCGTGGATCAACATCCCCAACTGGACAAAAAATATCCTTCCATTCGAAGACCTTTCGGAGGGAGACGGGCGCGCGGTTATCGGTGCCGAGGGGGGTACCGAAACATTAATTCTTACCAAAAACCCTATTCACGGAGCCGCCAAGGTTCGTTATCCCGTCCCGCTATCCGATGGGTCGCTTTCGATTGTGTTTAAATGTAAAAACGTTTCTCTTCCCGGCGCAATGAAGATCAACTGCATGACCGGGGATGGAAGAGAGGTGGCATCCATCACCATCAGTAAGGGCAAACTTTTTGCCTCTAACGGGGATGAGAGTCCCATTGAGCTTCTCGACCCCATATGGCCCCATAAAGAGTATTCCCTCGATCTTAACTTTAGAACATTTTCCGGAAATATTTCTCTCCAGAATCTTAGTCAAAATTACGATATTACGCTGATCGATGATCAAGAGCACGTTATAGGCAATGCTTCCCCCCGGTTAAGCGTTGATAATTTGCTCGGGAATAACTTTTATATTTCAATCGAATCCTATGAGTACCAAATCGACGCCCCCTATAATATTTACATCAAGAAATTCGGTAGTTTTTTGGGGGAGGAAGCGGGAGAGGACGACTCGGAACATTACCTCGATCTGCGGATGCACGGAAAAAACTACGATGCCATTGGCCCCTGTATTAAGTTCGGAAAAGAGTCAAGCAATCGGCCGGGCTGGAGGCCCATCTATGCGATCCAAGACGGAAAGAACGGGATGTTTTGCTCCACCGAAACTCATACGGGCATGTATATTAAGTCCAACGAACATGAATTGGTTTCCCTTAAATATTACTGCATGGACCCCGTGGATCCCCGCGATCCCCGTAACTTAACCTACGAACTCTACATAGGGACCGATTTTCGACTGGCGGGCATTTTCCGATTTGCCTTGGAAGGGGGCGATCCCGAGTACCTAGACACCGTGATGCTTTCGGCCTCCGATATTACGGGGGATGATTGTCGCATATTGTTCGATGGCCTCGGAATTTCTTCGGAGCATTTTGAGCGGGGCAGAAATGTAGGATCGGGCGTGACCGGTGCCAATTCTTTGGTGGCAGATGAGAATCTCATATCCTACGGGAACTTTACATCCAAGGGGAAGGCCACCTTCAACAAGATGGTAAAACTCACCTCGGGCTTGATCCTGGAGGCAGACGAGAACTTCAAGAAGGATCCGGCCGTGGTGGATCGCAACTGGTTTCCGGGGCAGACTCCGCCCTTTTGGACCAGTCATCACGGGAAGGTAGTCATGTACGATGAACACCGTTCCCATTTGAATGTGCTCAAGCTGGAGACGGCCTTGGACAATCAAGGGGATCCCGTGGATCTCACCTCCGCCTACCAGCCTTTTGCGGAGCGTACGTGGGGACCTTCGGGAGTCGGAGAGCCCCAAGAAAAGGGCTACTTTTCGGCCTACCTCGGGGTTGGCGAATCAAAGGATCCCGGGGCGGGCGGGGTGAAATCCTCCGTGACACTCTACCTCCTCTCGGACAGCGAATTCCCCCGCAATCAAGATACGGGAAGGCCGTTCCTTAGGGAAAATAAAAGCGAATATACCGGCCCGGAAGATATTACCCCGTATGCGGCGGCGTTTGAATACAGCAACCAAGACGGATTAATCCGCTGGTATAATTATGACCCCACCACCAATTATAATAACGGTGCTTTTACCGGCGAAGGCGGAAATATTCTGACCAATGTCGGGCCCGACAAGCTCGTGCACATCGCGGTCACATGGGATCTTACGAAAGCCGCCGACAATTGTCATGTGTGGATTGACGGCGTCTATGTGGCGAAAATTACGATAAATGAAACGATAAATGAGGCGCCCTTGGGTGCCATTGATACCGTACTGATTACCGCAGGCGGGGAGAAGGAATTCACATCGGATGCGGTTCAAGGTACAACCAACCGGACCAAACCCGTCGCCTATTTTGATGCTTTTATCTCTACATTGAACGACATCGATCTGGGCCTCATTGATCACATCATTCAAGAAGGTGATCTGATGGCAAGGCAGAGTTCCATGTTCAATAACATCCAAGGTCTCTTGAGGTCTTCAACGGGGCTCATAGAAAGGATCCGGATCGGGTCAAAGGGACAAACCGACCTTTTCATCGACGAGAATAATCACATCAGCTATGTGAGGCATAATCACGCGGAGACGGATTTGGCAATCGAGGAAAGCGATAAGGGATACCGAATCATTAAAATCTTCACGTTAGCGGGCCTGAACTGGTGGAACTCAAATATGAAGCCCTACGATCACGTATTTATAATGGACGACCTGGGCACATTGACCGAAATCATAACTATTACGGTAGATCGCGTTATTATGGAAGGCGGCAAATTTGCTGTATCTGGAGATGAGTATATTTCCATCCAAGCCGAAAATGTAGTTATACGGAATGTTGATATAGATGCCACAAGTTGTGATAATAATAGCGCACTCAAGGGAGAGATTATATATCATATAAATGTCAGCCCTGGAATGATTTATCACG
>CAZEPC010000390.1:0-4714 GCA_964513765.1 uncultured archaeon | reverse complement strand
CCAGGGTTTCAATTCCATCCATTTTGGGCATAAAAAGATCCAATAATACAACATCAACCTCATGATGCTCCAGTATTTTTAAGGCTTCAAACCCATTTCTCGCTACAAATTGAATCTCAAGTTCCTTATGTTTCGATAGTATCTTCTTAAGGTTCATTCTCATGAAACTTGAGTCTTCAACTATCAAAATTTTTATCATATTGACCAATCTCCTTTTTATGAATTTGTATGTTTTTTGTATTTCTATTAAGTTTTTCAGATGATTTGTTTCTCTAATTATATCTTTTACTACTAACTATCTATATTGAATCAGGGATCTCAATCATCAATCCGTAATATGATGATCCCATTATTTTTAATTGTACTTATTATGATTATGATAACTATGTGCTAATTTCCTATGATTATAATTTGTTGAATTTTCATCTATATGATTCGTTGAGTATGATAAAATCAGCAATTGGAAGTGCGTCAATTTCAAGAAAACATATTTTTAAGCATCAGTTTCCCTTGCAATTAGTCCCTTGATTATAATCCATTATGGTATTTCCATTGCTGATTTTTAAAAAAAGAATTTATTTTTTTTATTCTGTAAGTACTTTTCCCAAAGTTTCGACAATTTTTTCGGATTTAAACGGTTTTACAATAAAATCTTTTGCCCCCGCTTGAATCGCTTCCATTACGAGCAGTTCTTGGCCCAACGCACTACATACCAGTATTTTTGCATCATCATCGTATGAAGCTATATCTTTAATTGCTTCAATACCTGATTTATTTGGCATACAAATATCCATGGTCACAAAATCTGGTTTATGTTTTTTGTAGGCTTCAACCCCTCCGTCTGCGTTTTCAGCTTCAGCAACAACTTTATATCCGTTTGATGTTAAGATTTTTTTCAAGATATTTCGCATAAACTGAGCATCATCGACAATTAAACATGTATTTTTAGCCATATTCTTCATTTCCCTCCATACAGGATTTTAATTTCTTTCTTTTTTAATTAAGTTTCTATTTTGACTCCAATAAAACATCTGGAAAAATCTCCACAAATATATCATCTTCTTCCAAGATCACGCTTTTTGCATAAGAAATCTCGGGTTGTTGAGCCAATAGAAAAGGAATTTCATGTTTATCTTGGCTTTTACAACGGAAGACTTCATACACTTCATCGACAAGAATACCAAACATATCTTCCTTAAGATCTATAACAATAATTTGGGTATTATTATCAATGGGTTTCCATGGAAGTCTAAACCATTTCCTTAGATTAAAAATTCTCATTATTTTACCCCTAAGGTTTATTGCACCTTCAACATATGGAGGTGCCTGTGGAATTTTGGAGATTACTGGCACATAAATGATCTCTTGTACGTATTCAATATTGATACAGTAGGGATTATTATCAATTGAGAAACCTATGTATTCATCCAATTCAATCTGACTTGCGAAGTTAAATACCATTTTTCTTACCTTTTTGATGTATATATTTTGAGATTTTTCTGTTTAGTATGGATAAAAAAAAATTTCAATATTTTCTAAATATAAGTGCTTTTGTTCTATCTACTTATTTCTATTAGAATGCATCTTCTTGGTTCTTGAAATCAAGATTCTCGGGTAGGTTTGCATCTAAATCATCATCAAGGACAATCCCATCTTCCAAGTTTTCTTCACTTGCTGCTTTTTTACCTTCACTCCCGGTACCTTCTGAATTCATGTCACCGTTAGTTTGATAAGCATTGGACTGTTTATTCTGATTCGCTTGAAGCTGGCCTTGTTGTTGATTTCCTTTACCAAAGAGAGATCTCATTTTATCCAGATCTTTTCCATTTCCGCCACCAAATTCAAAATTTTCGGCGGCTTCTTGGGTTCTTCGGACATTATCTATGAAATCTTCATCGAATTCTAAGCCACTAAGATCTGATTGCAGCTTCTCAATGATATCCTCCTTTACATCCATTCCTTCATATTGCCCTTTCATTTTCTCGGCCAGGGCCAGAAGTTGTTGAGATGTGGAAGTAATCAGTTCCATAGAGGATGCTTGCTCTTCTGCAGCAGCTGCTGACTCTTCGGTACTCGCCGAAGTTTCTTCAGCAACCGTTGCGATTGAATCGATTGATTCAAGCATTTGCTCTGCATTAGATTGCTGCATTTTGGTTATTTCGGTTATTTCTTCGAGCATATCATCGGTTTGTAATACTGCCCTTCGGGATTCTTCGGCAAGTTTTCTCACTTGATCGGCAACCACATTAAAGCCTCTTCCTGCTTCACCCGCTCTTGCTGCTTCAATTGCTGCATTAAGTGCGAGCATATTTGTTTGGCTGGCGATATTTGTGATTAGATCAGAAATCTCTCCAATTTCACCTACCTTATTATTAATGGTTTGGATTCCATCTGATAAAGTTTGGAATTTATTTTGGGTGTCATTGATATTGACCACTTGATTTGCCGATCCCTTCGAGATTTGCTGTTGGGAACTGGCAATATTTTCAGACGATGCCGATACTTCTTCCGCGCTTGAGGAAAGTTCCTCTGCTGCGACCGCCAAGTTTTCGGAAAGTTTTTGACTTTGCACGAAATTCTTTCGGTCTCCTGTGATATCCCTGAACAATTCCATGAATTTGATCATATTGCCATCTTCATCATAGATCGGCAGTCCATAGACTTCTAAGACTTTATTTTTGCCTGTCTTTGCATGAGGAATCATTAATTCATCTTTTACAATACCTTTGGCCCGTTTGCATCTTTCAAACACACAATCCTTGGTATTGCAGACTTCGGTATTGAACACCTCGTAGCATTTTTTCATAGTTCCATCTTCACCGTGTTCCCGAATCATACCTTCATCCACACCAACATCACGATCCAGAGACTCATTGACTCTTTCCATTCCAAAATCATTATCAATAACTGCAACGGGTAATGGGAGATCCCGAATCATATCGGAATTAGTCTTCATTTCCTCCTTGAGAGTTTTCAACATAGATCTGAAATCTTGGTTAAGATCACCGATTTCATCGCTTCTCTCAATTTTCTCGACCTTAGTATCATAATTACCGTTTGCGATATCATTTACTGAGTTTTGGAGATCTAACACAGGATTCGCAATACTCCTTCCAACCATATAAGCAACAACGGCTAAGGCACCAATAGATACGGAAATAATCACAATTACAATATCAAGAAGTTGATCTACCTCTGCAAATGCCTCCGCAGAATCAATTTCTACCAAAAGACCCCATTCAAAATCTTCAATGGATTCATAAACGCCCAAAACTTCTACTCCACGATAATCTTGGTAAATACCAGTACCTTCAAGATGCTCTCTTTCAGATGCACTCTTTTCAAAGTGAGTTTTGATATCTTGAACGGCTTGAGTGTTTAAGGTTTTATTGAATTCGAGTCCTTCTTCAAATCGTGAACCTGTAAGCATCATACCTTCCGAATCTACTAAATAAGCCTCGCCGGATTCACCCAAGTTGGATGCAGCATTTTGTAAGTTTTCTTGAACAGTATCAAAAAATATTGCTAATACCGCGTAGGCAACTACATCATCGCTTCCATTCCGAACTGGGGCCGAAAGTGTTATTACAGGTAAATCAGTAACAGGTGAGATTTGAGGATCTGCCCAAGTCACTGCCAAGTTTGTTGATAATGGATCCCACCATTGGAAAGCTTTACAATCTATTCCAACAGAAGTATCATCTTTTCCATCAACTATAATATGGCCTGAAGAATTGAGCAAGAAAACATTTTCATAAATTCCATAACTTTCATAAATATTTTTTAAAAATGCTCCACGCTCTTCATGAGTTCCGGATACAATATCGCTGGCATTTCTAACAACATCAAGATCCCCTTCACGTTCTTGGAACCAAGTATCAACAAACTCTGCTTTATCATCAGCAATTGCCGCAAACTCTCCCTCCCTTAATTCAGTAACAGAAGATTGAAATGAAGTATAAGAGATAGTAGCAGCAATAACTACAGGTATTATGGCTAAAACCATGATATAGGTGATTAATTTTGGTTTTAACCCGATCTTGATCGAACTTTTTTCTTTTTTATTTGACATAATTTAACAAACTCCAATAAAAAAACAGGATCACGGTAGAACAAGGTTTAGAGAAACAATATCAAGCTCCAAAATGATATTTGTGATCCCACATTTGTTTCGATTGGTTAAATATAAATTAGTAAGCTGAATATATTAAAATACCTTCTATAGATTTTAGTACTACGAAAAGGAAGATGCTATAATCCATAATTCAGTTTTTCCAAGAATTATTATATTGAAGGTGATCATGAATCTGACAATTATTAGGGAAGTAAAAAGTGTTATTTTTTACATGAACCAATAACTCAAGGCAATAAGAAGTTTTCCCAATATAAAGTTTTAAGAAAGGCTAGATATGATTGGTTTGGAGACTATGTGAAAATTTAGAAAGATGACTGAAAAATAAGTTGGAAATATTCTGATTAATAAAATATATAACATCATTTTACTTTAGGCTTTTTGCATCTATATATCAAAATACTTAAAAAAAATACTTATAAAGAATAGGATAATTATTCATTTTTATTTCTAAAAAGAATAAAGAGCTTTCCCCGAAAATTTATAAATCTTTTCTTTCTTGATACTGCCTCATTTGCTCAACGATCTTTTGGCGATATCGGCGGGGACTAATGCAAATTTCATCATCCCAGCGGAAATTAT
>CAZEPC010000389.1:0-4737 GCA_964513765.1 uncultured archaeon | reverse complement strand
CAACAAATATTTTTTCTTTAAAAGCGGACGATAAGAAATATTTAGGAAAAAAAGAAGTGAGATGTTTCTATTGAGCTTTTTCTTTATGTTTCTTGTCCCAATGTCTCAATGTGGCCCATCCTGTCGCAAGGATTGCAAATAGTCCCCCAATCCCATAATAAATATACTTGCTCGTAATCTCTTGCCATAACTGCTGGAATCCTGGATCATCCATTGCCACCTCCTCCCAGTACCAAGGAGCCCACAATACTACCTCTTTTGAAAAGACAAATATTTCGGCAACCAGAAATGTCCAAATTAGAATTAATCCAAGGAGGACGAAAAAGCTTGACCGCAGTATTATATCGGACTTGTCGGCGATCTTATCTATGGATTCATTTACTTCTTGTTTCTTCTCCTCCCTACCTTTTTTACCGATCCTTAGTTTTGAAGGATCATCCATTTTTCTAAACATAAAGCCAATCGGAACTACAACGAGAAGAATTATCCAAATTAAAGCCAAAAAGCCGAACCAATTTGAATACAGTCCATCACAGAAAAATAGCCCGAACACGGATCCGTTCACATTACTGGCCCATTTGAGATTACCGAAATAGGTGGCTCTGCGTTTATATTTGAATGAAACAGTTTCAAAATTCCTTGTTTCTTCGATAAACTGCACTAGTCCTTCATTTCCCCAGTTCTCGACAAAATGGCGCAAGTAAAATACAGTCACGTCCCCAATCCCGCACGAATAGGCAATTTGGGCATCCTTTATCAACTCCTCCAAGCTGGCTTCAAAACCTCGCAAATCGCTATTGTATGTATAAAGTGCATCTCGAGACACTCCGATTGACATACCCGATCTATTTGCCCAAAATCCTCGGGGATACCCGTATTGGTCCTCAAGATGGTGAAGATATCGGGTGATATGCGACGCCCATTGATAGGTAAAATACTCATAGGGTTCATCATATAAGATGGCCTTTTCGGAACGATAAACCATCCAATTTATCGAGGTAATGTTCTCGAATTGTACGGGAGCAAAAGGATTGTTATATACAACATCTACATCGGGGTCGTTATCATAAAAGTCTCCTAGGTTATGCATGGTTTCGCAAATAGAATATTCATAACCCCGAGATCGAATGTATTCAATACCCGCAGTAATGTTCTCTATTCCTTCACAATAGGAAGTTTCATTGAACCGTGCAATTGTATCCAGATTCTCATAATCTGCGATAAAACCCTTGAAATTTCCGTGCCACAGGGGTTTTGAGTCCGCCATGTCCATATAAAAATCTATATCTTGGTAAAATTGGGTTGTTTCCTCTGGATCCTCGTTTTTCGGAATATCTTTTACTTTATATGTGCTAATATTGAAGCGAGAATAACGGTCAATATCATCGATGCCGATCCAGCCGCAAATAGTAATATTGTTCTCTCCCAAGATCTCCAATGTATCGTTTTCAAAATCATCCGCACCTCCTCCCCAAAACTTAATCTCCATTTGATGATGTTCCGGCTTTTCTAAGGTAATTTGTGTATTTTCGGGGATCATGGTGATGAAAACTCCCAGAAAAAGTAAAGTATTAATGAAAAGCACAATTTTCAATTTTTTATTGTCCTGAGGATAGGGATTTTTCATGAAATTTTTAAGATTTCTCCACCACGAAAAGGCACCCTTACGATTAGTATTCACCGGGATGGGGAGCAAACTTTCCCCCCTAATTTGTCGAAGCAAGAATAACCAGCATATTATTAGTGCCGCGAATTCTACGGGGAGATAAAGGGCATTCCAAGGTCTTTGGTATTGAAAAAGTGTAGAGAAATGTTCGATAGGGCCCGCAAAAACTTCGGTTACTTTACTTAAGCTCATTCCAAATAAAAACAACCGTAGTCCGCGCCTCACATGAATTGAATCAAGATAGAAAAGCGCAAGAATTGGACAAATTAGAAGAAAAAGACTTAAAAATAAATAATTCACCCATTCAAACCACGGAAATCCAGCAATTTTATAATAAAACGTTGCATTTAGCGCTAAAATTCCGTTATTGATTGAAACCCCAATCACAGTAATGATAAGAAACCCAAGGCACGCTTTCTTAAATAATGAGGCTTTCGGTTGGTTGATTTCATTCTGATTTTGAGCTAAATCGTTTGGGTGTTTTGATTTTTTGTTTTTTGGTTTAACTTTATTTCTGGTATTCATATGGGTAGAAAAATACTTGTTTTAAGAAAAAAATTTAATTGGGCTAAAAATTCACATTCTGATGATCTCAATACCCGCTTCTAATATGCATTCATAAATGTAAAAAAAAATAAAATTAAATAAAAAATACAAAAAAGAATTTCATAAAGTAAGCAATTGTCTGGTTTATCTTAAAATTGGTCGCTGGAATCGATATCATACATGTAATATTCATCGTATTCTTCGATATCTTTCTTCCAGTCTTTGACTTTTTGTATGCCGCGTTTCACACGTTCTACCTCATCCAAAATACCGCCATCCAAATAGATCTTAAGCGCTTTTTCATAATATTCAATGGCTTTATCGAATTCTTCGTTAAACTCAAAATCCTCGGCCATACTTTCGTAATTCCGGGCCATTCCCAGATTATCTCCCAACTTTCTCTTTATTTTCAGAGAATCCTCGTATAACCTAAGAGATTTTACATGATCTCCTTGGAGAGTGTAGGCCCTGCCTAGGTTTCGCATTGCGATAGATTCGCCGCGCTTATCACCATGCTTTTTGATCGCTTCATAGCACAATTCCTGATACTTTATACTTTTCTCATTGTCCTTTAGGCGATTATAGAGTAATCCTATGTTATTGTACATTCTGGCTTTTAATTCCCATTCGCTTTCCTTAAGATGATTAAGGGTGTTTTTATAGAGCTTAATTGCCTTTTCAAATTGCTCCTTTTCCACGCAAATCTTTGCCAGTAATTCATAGGATTTAATGCGGATCTTTCTGGTGGTATTTTCATCCAAAACGATAACCTTTAAATTTTCTAAAGCAGTTTTGGTTTTTTTCTGTTTAAAACTTTCCACGGCATTCTTATAGCGCTGTTCCAATGTCTCTGCTGAGCTAGCCATAAAAATCAACTTGTTGTCAAAATTTTTGTCTTTTTATAAAAACTAATTTTTTTTTATGTTTGTGTGGTTTTATGTAGTAATGTTTTCTTCATTTTTCCTTAATTTTGACCCTTAAAAATAGAGGTTTCACTTAGGTTCTCGCAATTCTCAAATACAAGAATCTGTATTTGATCGATTTGAGGTTTTCTCACCAAACATCATTTTATTTGTCTGAAAAATAAAAAAATTTTTCATCAATGATACTTATAAAAAAACACCTATAAATATTTATTTTTTTTCTTATTGTCAAATGTGGCATACTACGCAAAAACGGGGTTTATGATGAAGAATCTAAAAAAAATCTTGGAAGAATTAAGAAATAATGAATTGACGATTGAGCAAGCGGAGAAAATGATTAAAGTGGATTATTTGGACTCGATTGATGAGATGTCCCAATTGGATTTTACCCGCCACACGCGAACTGGAATACCTGAGGTAATTTTTGCTCAGTCAAAACCACTAGATTCTTTGGAAAAAATTGTGTCTGAATTCTTAGAAAAAAATGAGTATTGTTTTCTTACAAGAGTCACGGAAAAACAAAAAGCACGTCTGAAGGATATTTACTTAGGGGACAAATTCGGTGGAGAAGTTCTATTGAAGGAGAACAAGCTTGCCCAAACCCTCTTTATTCATAAAAAATCATATTCCATCCATCAAAAAAAGGATCGTGGTGCCGTGGGAATCATCACGGCAGGAACCTCCGATGTACCCATCGCCGAGGAAGCCAAGGTTTTATTGAATATAATGGGTATTCAGACCCAAACAGCTTATGATGTGGGGATTGCGGGTTTTCATCGAATCTTTCATCCGATAAAGAATATGATAGAAGATTCCGTTTCGGTTATAATTGTGGTTGCCGGGATGGAAGGGACCTTGCCTGGGGTAGTGTCTGCCCTCGTGGACGTTCCCGTAATAGGCGTGCCCACATCTACGGGGTATGGGATGGGGGAAAAAGGGACGGGTGCCCTCACCACAATGCTTCAATCTTGTTCTCCCGGTTTATCGGTAGTTAACATCGATAATGGTTTCGGTGCGGCGGCCAGTGCGGCCTTAATCGCCTTGCAAATTGAAAAATAGAACGATTAAAAAGCAAAGAAAAGTGGATAAAAAAAGTAGATCAATGATTTTATGTATTTCTGGGTTGATTTTTTTGCAATAAGGCGATTGCGCCGCCCTCCCATATATGCTCTCTTTTTGAGTTTTCCATATTTTGGGTATTGCTATTGGGTCTTAATTCAATCATGTTCCATTTCCTTTACAAAGTCTAATGTGTCGGAAACCTCTGGGATATCATGCATGTTGTCCGAATAATAGGCATATTGGATTATTCCTTGCTTGTCTATTATGAGTAATCCTGGGAGTCTGCCTAACTTCAAGAGCTTCTTTTGTTGATTGAGTGCCTTCGCGACCTCTTTTTCCCTATCATAATAAATCGGAAAACGCCCGCGGGCGTATTTTTTCTCCATCTTTTTGGCATTTTTCTCCTTGTCAACCAAAATCGGGTAAAGATCCGTATGTTGCTCTTGGAACTGCTTATAATATGCCGATAATTTTCCCACATGTGCCCTACAGAAAGGTCAATGGATGTCACGCAATAAAACAACAATTAAATTGCTTTTT
>CAZEPC010000388.1:0-4747 GCA_964513765.1 uncultured archaeon | reverse complement strand
ATCCAATAACGAAAACAACAGCTGCCATGGCCGTCAAAATGCCAAAGTTGGTTAAGATTGTTGCCGATAACGGATCAATACCTCGGAACAAAAGCGATTTAATGCTTTCCGTTGCGTAGTATGAAGGCATAGCTTTGTTAACCGCAGTTGGTTCACCCATTGAAACGAACGTTCCCAAGAACATCATCGGGATGATAAACACAAACGAAAGCCCCGTAGCCATCCCATCGTTTTTTGAAACCACGCCCACAATGAGGCCTAATCCAATACACAAAACGGCCAATGGAAGAATCATGACATAAGACATCACAACGCTTGCCGGTGTGAGGATTGCTTGGAATCCAAGAGCCAAACCCAAGGCTAAGATTAACGACATTTGAAACACTGCAATTAACACGTTTGAAATAGCGTAGCTGGTCATAACGTCCGTGGATTTTGTAGGAGTTAACCATATCCGTTTTAACAACCCTTCCTTTTTCTCCCCAGTTATGCCTTGCGCGATTGACATTGTCAAAAATATAACACCAAAGGCAAACAAGCCCGGCATAAATACATCAAACATCGAAGTTTCTTTCGTTTCAACGGCACTTATTAATTCGACATCTACGGGGGTTTCAATTGTAGTTTGCTCACTACCGTAAAGGGTGTCAACGTAAGATTGTTGTATGAGAGGAGTCAACGTTTGTTTCATGACCAGAGAGGATTCGTCCACATACAATTCCACGCTCGAATTAATCCAACTACCGGTGTCTTGGGGAGAGTTCCAGTATGATTCTATGGAATCGCCGAAATTATCGGGGACGACGACTACACCTGAAAGTTCGCCCGCTTGAAGTTTATCCAAAGCATCGTCCAAGGAATTATAATCTTCTAACCTTAACATTTCGTTTGAAGAAAGATTGCTTCGAAACGAAGTTGCCCAATGTGTTTGGTTATCGTCATAATTCACCCAACCGATTGAATACGTACTTTCCCCGCCATCGCCAACTTGTCCAAACGCCACGCCAAAGCTTAATGTTAAAGCGATTGGAAAGATAACGATCAAGAAAAGCAAAGCAGGCTCTTTAATCAAACGCAATATTTCTTTCTTAACTAACGCCTTTATTTGTTTATATCCCATTTACATCGATTCCTCCCGTATTCTCTTTCCCGTTAATTGGATGAAAACGTCTTCCAAGGTTTGGGCAGAGTATTTTTCTTTTAGCGATTTTGGATTTCCCAATTCAATGATCTTTCCGGTATCAATGATGCCGACTTGATCGCACAAGAAGTCAGCTTCTTCAATGTAATGGGTGGTCAAAATCACGGTTTTCCCGTCGTTTTTTAACGATAAAATAAAGTCCCACACGCTATGTCGCGACTGAGGGTCCATTGCAACGGTTGGCTCGTCTAAAAACACGATTTCAGGGTTGCTAATTAATGCCACAATTGTGTTGATTCGCCGGATCATACCGCCACTATAGGTTTTTAATTTCCTATCAGCAGCAGAATTTAAACTAATTTTCTCCAATAAATCATCGCTCCTCGATTTCAAAACTGCCTTGTCAATGCCGTGCAATTCTCCAAAGAACGTTAAATTCTGTCTTCCGGTCATAAACGAATACAGGGATGGTTCTTGCGGACACACTCCAATTCGCATTTTGACTTCGCGAGGCTGTGTAGACACGTCAAATCCGCCTATTTTCACCTCACCGTCATCGAAGTCAAGAAGACCACAAAAAATATTTATTGCAGTAGTTTTTCCAGCTCCGTTTGGACCCAAAAAGCCAAAAACCTCGCCTTTCCGCACTTTCAAGTCGAGACCATCAACGGCTTTAATAATGTCCCCGTTTGATTTGAAATACTTTTTGAGCCCTTTTACGTCAATCGCGTATTCAAAATTTGAAAGGGCTTTGTTTTTTGAATACAAATTCTGATTTTCTTTTTCTGTAGTTGCCATGTGAATTCTAATAAAATAAAATTCGACATACGTATAAAAATAAAATTTGTTTTTTTTCCCAACAGGGAAATAAATTTCCCTTCCCTGATAAGACAATGAGAAAATATCTAATCTTAACTCCTTTAAAACAAGGGTACGCGAAAGCCCATGGATAAAAGGATTCAGCTATCTGAAAACGACTCAGATTTCTTTTCAATCCAAGTATCAAACACTTTTCCACGGGTTATGATGTTCATTTCGATTTTTTTAACTTGTTCAATTTTTTTCAACCGATCGGATAAACTTTGCAGATCTCGGAAGGTTCTCACCCAAAAAATTCCGTACACGAAATCCGGAAGGTTGTGAAACATAATGGGAAAAACCAAGTTCGAATCAAACTCGTTGAAAAGCTGCCCCGCAATTTTCATCTTGTTTGCGCTTGGATGTAACCATATCTGAATATAGGGAACTATCATTTCTTCTCTATCGGGTGTCCAATCGATCGTACATTCCACGTATTTTTTATTTACCAAACGATCGATTCGTTTGTTTATGGTTTTTGCAGACCTGTCTAATTCTCTGGCAATTTTAGCACCCGTTTTACGAGAATTGTCTTTAAGCGCGTGGACAATTTTGAAATCAGTTGCGTCCAAGTCCTCAACACTCACTTCTGATGGACGTTGGTGAGTTCCAACCGTGATGCTTGTGAAGTCCCCCATGTTTTTAACGTAATTGACATTTTCTTCTAACTCTGATATGTCTTTGATATAGAGTCCCACGTGCGCGTAATTGCCTGCCCCATATACTGCAAATTTAACGCGATCGTTTCGGGACATGTTTTTTATGAACACGTCTTCAGAACTAATGGACGTAGAGCCGAAAATCCACACCATTAAGGCGCCTAAAGCACCTATATCTAAATGAGTGCGAAATTTTTGGATTATTTTGGAATCAACCATTTCTTGAACTCTTTTATACACCGTTGTGGTAGATTGTCCGACTTGCTCTCCGATCTCCCGATATGAGGTACGAGAATTGCTGAAAAGGATCCGAGTAATCTTTAGGTCTATTTCGTCCATCCCATCTAAGAATGTGAGCAATTTTTAATAAAGATTTCTAATAGATATATTTTTCGTGGTTCGGTTAATTTTGGTGTTGCTCTTATTTTCTCGGTTGCTGTAAGGGTTGGTGTTGCTTATGGTTAAACGGTTTTTCTAAACGATTCTTCATTCTGCATTCCGCAGTAATATTATTTGTTTTTTACCGAAAAAGAAAGCATCTAGTTTATCAAGCAAATTTCTACCAACAAGAAATTGAAATGGTAATTGATCATTAATAGGAGCAATGATATATTTAGCCTCAAACTCCTTATCCAATATTTGAATTTTACTCTGGAATACTGTTTTTTCAATAATTCCTGCTGCGGTGGAAATATTTCTTTTTTCTTTACTACTCTTTAATTCTGCTTCTTGAAATAATCCTTCTTTTAATACACACAAACTTGCTGCTGTGTCAATTGATGCAAATATCTTTTTTTCAGCATTTCCTGATTTAAAAAACATTTCTATAACAGGATAAGACATTTCATCAAAGTTTATGTATTTCCATGCATTGCCCGTATCTAATGATTGATAGACATAATCAATGGGCCCGGGAGTCTTCCCATTATATTTGATTGTAAAAGGGGGTTTAATGTCTTTCTCTGCAGCTTCGAGAGTAACCTCGTTAGGGCTATCTCCTACAGCAACTATGCTATTATTTGCAAAAAGTACATATTTATTTTTTGGTATATAATCCGGAATCTCAATTTCTTCCGATTTACTTGATTCTGATTCTGATTCGATCATCATTTTCTCTTTAATGAGATTTCTCATAAACTCACTCATGGATTTTGCGTCTATCTTATCTTTAATAAATTGTTTTATTTTCTTCTTTTCTGAGTCTTTTACATATATATTTATTATTGTCATACATATAATATATAGATGATTTATATATATATTTATTGTAGCTATTATATAAAACATACCTAAGGATGAAGAAAATGGGAAGAAGTCCAAGAATCGAGATGAATACCAAAATGGCAATGATAATAATAGTCAGAAGAATCAACTCTTTCATCAATATGCTCTTTTCTCATTTTGCATATATCAAATCTAGGTGAGTGAAAGTTTTTATTTAAATAGTTACACTTCGGTGACCCTTCGGGGTAACTAGGATCCAACCTGCCCGGCATGGGCTCAACCACCTCGAAAAATCGCTGCTCCTCAAAAAAATTCTTAAGTTCGTCAAATCAAGCGGAATATCCTATATAGATTAATAGATATTAATTAGGATTCTCACTTTTTAGATGTTCTTATTGTTGTAGTTGTTCTTATAGTTGTTCTTATTGTTGTAGTTGTTCTTATAGTTGTTCTTATTGTTTAAGTTGTTCTTATTGTTATAGTTATTCTTATTGTTTAAGTTGTTCTTATTGTTTAAGTTGTTCTTATTGTTATAGTTGTTCTTATTATTATTAGGGTTGTTCTTGTTGGCCTGGGTGTGCTTAATGTGCCGGGTATGTCGTGTCCTTTTTTTCTGTGTTTTCCTCGTCCTTTTTTTCTGTGTTTTCCTCGTTTGCCTCTGGGCGACCGGTGACAATGGCATTTTTTGGACCTTCCTTTTCACCTTCTCTATCCGGCTTGCTTGTTTCATCAGAAAGGATGCGGCATTTTGGTCGTAGGTTTTGTGTTGTGGTTGGTTTATGGTTTTGTGGGTTAGTTGGTTTATGGTTTTGTGTTGTGGTTGGTTTATGGTTTTCAGAGGGCGGCATTTTTTCATTCTGGAAGG
>CAZEPC010000387.1:0-4761 GCA_964513765.1 uncultured archaeon | reverse complement strand
TATATTGTTCACAAATCTCCAAGAAGTTAAATACGATCTCCTCCCCAATCAGCCGCGCTTTTTGTACATCGGCAATATCATATTTAGAATCATATAGATAACTAATATCATGGGTCTCGGGATGAAATTGAACCGCATACAGGGGCCGTTCTTTATGTCTCATATACTGAATAGTTTTATATCCATGATATTCGTGAGTTGCGATTACCTTGAAATATTTTCTTACCCTTTGGTCCTGGGGCACAATAAAGTCCCGGTGGAATACATTCGCAGTGATGTCTTTGTAGGGGATCAATTCATCGGTTTCGCTTATTTCGAAATTTATGATCTGATTTCCTGGACTGGGGATCCTCATTCTTTTAACCTCTGCATCGAACGCAGCACCAGCCAAATGAAAACCGAAACACACGCCAAGTATAGGTTTCTGCTTCATTCCCCGAATGAGACTTAGAATTGGTTGATATCCCAATGCCAATTCCATATTAAAATCAAAATGGGAGACATTATTGCTGGAACCCGTGAGGATGATACCTTTACTCT
The DNA here is from genome assembly GCA_964513765.1 of uncultured archaeon. Taxonomy (GTDB): domain Archaea; phylum Asgardarchaeota; class Lokiarchaeia; order Sigyniarchaeales; family Promethearchaeaceae; genus CAZEPC01. Next base: position 4,221 of record CAZEPC010000387.1, on the reverse strand, counting down.
TACAGAGGATATCGTAGTCCAAATCTTGATAATGCATAATTTTGGCCCGATATTTATCGGAGCGCCTTTCGATCATTTCCTCCATCCGTTCTATACGATCGGTGTGAAAACCCCAAGGGTAATTATTAATGATGCTGAGTACAAATTTCTCCTCGGAGAGTAATTTTGAATAGGGTTCCCCATAGCTTTTCTTATATTTACGTTTAATCCGGTATTTAATATCTATGGATGAGGAATCCTTTGCCTTTTTCGAGAGTTCAAATTCTGCCTCATCCTCTTCTTCAATATCTTTGGGACGATTTTGCCGATTTGAATCCATCCTTTCCTCAATTTCATCGGATATTTTTCTCTTTCGCTTTTTATCCGAAATCTCTTGTACTTTTCTCTGAAAATCTTCCATTTTTTCTTGTACTATTTTTTTTTCTCTTTCATCAACTACTTCAATATCCTCAGAAGCTTCATTTTCTCTTACTTTTTTATTGTTTTTTTCCTTAGATTTCCCATATCCCTCATGGGAACTATTTACTTCTTTTTTATCTGTATTGTTATTTGTTTTTTTTATCTTGTCTCTATTACTCTGCTCTTCTTTTTCCATAATCTTCAACTCCTTGATAAACTTTATTTATGGCCTGGAAAAAATCGGAAGTGAATTGGGTTGTTGATAGATTCAGTTTTTCTTTTTTGGTGAACTTATTTAGGTCTTTGGCAATTAAAACGGAAATGGGAAACCTCCAAACAATCTACGGGACATATAATCTGATCTGGACATACTATTCAGGATTTTATCTCCGCCCTTAAGAGGAATTTGTAATCCTTTTACTTTCAAGGTATTAACAATCTTAATGGACTTAAATTGGTGGACTACTCCGTTTTCCTCTTCAAAATTGAGTTGATAATCGGATGAAAGTGTTCCATCTATTTTGGCACCTTTTGGGACTTTATATTTGTTTCCCCTGCTATCACTTACGATCCTCTTTTCTTTAAATCGGACAACCACCAATGTTTTCCCTTCTTGTCGAAGTTTCTCAAAATTCTTAGTTTGATAATCGATGGAAATATCTTCTTGGATTTTTCTTGATTTCATTGTATCCATTAGTCCTTCAAAAGAAACTTCTAGGGGTTTTTGGTATACCTTTACATTCTCAATCCATGTTTGCAAACTATCTTTCAAGGGTTGTTCTTTACCATTTGCTCTTTGGAAAACTGAATTTCTTCCATCTCTCATTGCAATTTTAAGATTTTTCTTATGGTATTGATCCACTTCTAGTTCCTCTTCTTGTCCCTTTCCTAATGCAACCGCGTGTAATCCTGATGCGCAACATAAATGTGCAATATTAAGTAAATGTTTGGTTGTAGGTTGAATATCAAAAATCCTTATTTCTATTCTGTTTCTGCTGGGAGAATCATCTTTATCATCCCCGATATTTGTGGAGGGGCCACGGGGTGTGATGTCCATCAGTCTATCTCCTTTACGATTGGCAATAACCTTCTTGGAAAATTCATCTTTTCCGCTCCCTATTTTCAATTTATATCTTCGTCTTCCGTAATATTCCATAGGGATTAGTGCTGGTCTTGAATCTGGTATTTCAAAATTGGCCGATCCGTTTCTTTTTAACACAGTACTCCTTAAGTTTCTATTGCTTAATATTTTATTATTTTCTCCACCGTACATAGGGGAATTGGCTGAAATTGCAATCAATTCGGGTAAATAGTTCCAGAAATAGTTATATACTGATCTCATTAGATCTGGTGTCATTAAAGATCCCTTTCTCTGAACAGATATATTAATATGAGTTCCCGCTATCGGATGGGGATCAGATTGAATGGGATGCATACTTTGTGCTAAAATCTTGGCATCCAGCCTGTCTGCAGCATCAATTAAAAGTTTTCTTCCCTTATGAATTGCTTCCTCAATTTGCTTTGGGGGAAGCGGAAGGGTCACATATTCGATTTGTGCGGGATTAGGTTCTGCATCCAAACCGCTAATCTGGACCTTCATTTTATCCAGTAGATCGGTATTATCTTCCAAAATCTTTGCTGCCTCAACCATAAGATCGTCTGCAGCCTGTTCTAATGTTCCCTTTTTACTGATTATGAGAAATTCTTCCTCAATCCCGCATAAAACTTGATATTCTTCGCATGGAATATCATTTTCTTTTTCTATATTCTTATTATGTATCATATTCCGTTGAACTCCGTGATTTTTATGATTTTTCCCAATTCTTATATTTTTTTATAATATTATATTATCCCTATTGTTCCTAATATTATTTTTATATAGGCTTTTTGGGAATTCTTGTTTGCTATTTCCTATTGATTTCTATTTTAAAATTCCTTTTACAATTAAAAAATAAATATATTCATCTTTAAAGCTTATTCTAATAGATTAAAAATTATATATCAAGATTTTAGTGGAATAATAAGTTTTAGAGAAGATTTCTGAAGAAATTAAGGCGAAACTAGGAATCTCCTTTCAATAGATATATTGGTATATCTTGTCAAATAGGAGAAATAAATCAAAAATAAGATTTTTTGTATTTATTTAGTATTAATATAATTTCTTGTCTCTCGCTTATTGTTTATCTATCATTGAAATAGTGAGAGCTTGGAATGCCTCTTTTACGTTAAACCCGGTTTTTGAGGACACCTTCAAATATCCGACCAAATTGTGCTTTTTAACAAACTCGTCAATATCATCTTTAGAAACACAAAAGGGATTTCCATCCTCGATTAAATCTTGTTTTGTGCTAATCAACAATAGGGGAATATCTTTTGTGTTTTTTTTAATTATTTTTAACCAATCAGATAATTCATAAAAGGTATTAGGTCTAAGGGGATCAAAAAGTAGTAGACAACCTTTTGCACCCATACAAAACTTTGGGAGCATATTTCTGAATCTTTCTTCTCCTGCGAAGTCCCAAATTTGTAATGTGCTTGACCCGTGTTTCGTTTCACATTCTGCCACCGAAAAATCCACCCCAATCGTCATCTTAATGTTTCCATCAAAGGTTCCGGTGGTGTACCTCCTTAATAGGGTTGTTTTACCTGCTCCTCCCGCACCAGCTAATATTGTTTTAAAGAGATATCTCGCGCACATGTCTTTTCTTCCTTTTTCTTTTAAGTTAGTCTTAAGATATGAATTAGCTTTGTTAGTCATTCGTCTTAAGTAAATTTTCTCATTTAATATATCAACTTTTTCCCGTTAAAACTTTTTTTCTTAAAGATTCAATATTTTTGGAAAAACTAGATCACATATTCATAGAAAAATAATAAATATATCTAAAATTTGCGTGCTTCTTTAAACCTTATCGGGGGATTTCGGGGCCAGAATTAGGTTACTACCCGTTATATCAAAAATTTAATGGGTTTAATTATTAATACTATTAATTCATGCTAAGATTTATCTCAGCAAGTCCCTAATCCGAACAAATCCCGAACGGGATTTTTCGGAACCTTGATTGAAAAAGATTAAATTTGAGGGGATATAAAAATAAATTAGTGATTTTATGATTCATGAAGAACGAAAAAAACTATCAGAAAAGACGTTAGATCTGAAAAGGGCATTGGATTCTCTCGAAGAAGAATTAGAGGCAGTTGATTGGTACCAACAAAGGGCCGATGCCACCAAAAATGAAGAGCTCAAAAAGATTTTAGAACATAATCGGGATGAAGAAAAAGAACATGCGGCCATGTTAATGGAATGGCTACGCCAAAATGATTCTGCATTCGGAAAAGAAATTAAGGAATATCTTTTCTTGGATTCGGAAGATATTGCCGGTGCGGAAGAGCATCATTAAAAATCCTTATTTTATCCTATTCAATTGTTTTAAACTAAATACTTACCGAATTTCTCCAAATAAACTAAAAAAGTGTTTATTTTTTTCATTTATTCTTTCCCAAGTCGGAAACAAAATCTTTTTTCAATTTTCCAACATTTAATGCATTAGAAGCTTTCTTAATTAAGGATCTTTAATTACATAACAAAAAAAGGAATAAATTACAATGGTTCAAAGACCCAAAAAAAATGAAGAATTCCGGAAAAAATTATTCAGTGATAAGGGATGGGTGTTAAGCTTTGATGATATCATCTGCTTACCCGGTTATACGGGCTTTAGTCCCTCCGAAGTGGATCTTTCGACTAAGTTAGGTCCATTTGAATTTCAAATCCCGATTAGTTCAGCCTCGATGGATACGGTTACTGAAGAACAAATGGCCATTTCT
>CAZEPC010000386.1:0-4795 GCA_964513765.1 uncultured archaeon | reverse complement strand
CGGAAAAGTTAGAGGGCTCAGAAAGCTCAAAAAGCCCAGAATTACAGAAAGATTTAGAGAAAGATAAATCCTCTAAGGAAAAGAAAAGCCCGAATGACGGACATCTCATCCATTTATTACGAAAAGGGCTTGAAAAGAGGGGGAATAGCTTTTTCTGGAAGGGCACGGGGGATTATTCAGATATTCACTATAATTTCACCCCGGATACCAGAAACCCGGAATTTCAAGAGGTAAATGATAAAGATACATTTGAATTTTTCGGCAATCAAGGATCCCTTCATCTGCAAGATGTTTATTACAATGTGAGAAAGAGTTTGCGGGGACTCAACGAAAGCCGATCAAACGCCCCTAAAAATAATAACATCACCTATAGCACCAAGGAAATAATAAGGGACATCGAAAACACTAAAGTAAAATCCGATATAGAAAAGATCCACGATAAAGTCCAATTAATTATCCCCTCACTCCCTACAAATGAAAAAAGGGAACGTATTTCAATCATTACCAATAAATTAAAAGAAAAACTGGATGAATGGATTTCTCTACCCGATAAGGAGGAAATTGATTCAAAGATTGCGGATTTAATACATCTCATTAAAAAGATCATAGGATTCAAGCAATCCACAAAATCAATTCAGCAGTGGCATCATTGGTTTTCAGAGTTCGTGGAAAAGAATCAAGAATCACATAAATTGATGGATGAATTGAAAAAGAACTTTTTGATTACTCCCGATCACAGAATTCTTTAAATCTTTGAAGACTATAAAAATTCGGCGGATTTTATTGAAAACTTTTAGTAATTAAACTTAATTTGATAAAAGATATATTTTCGTTCATTATCTCCTCTTATATACTCTTGTTTGCTTATTTCATGCTCTTCATGGATATGATGAACGATTCTACTACAAAATTTAACAGCAGGGTCGTTTTTTTTATCGCATTCCCAGGCTAAATGCCATTTATTAATAGGTTTATTGGCAAATTCGATAATTTTTTGATAAAGTTCAGCGGCTAAGCCCTTTCTTCTATGTTCGGGATAGATATAAAAATGCTTAAGCCATGCAATATCCATGGTGGAAACATCGAATATAGGGTCGATCTCCTCGGGAAAATCTTGGGGAGTTATTAATTTAAGAAAGAAAAAACCAATTTGTACTCTCCCGGTGGTCGGAGATCGTGGATCCGTTACCATCATAATCTGAAAAGGCCTCCTTTTGGGATTATTGGTAAAAAAAGAATCATATTCCGGAAATCTATCTTGAAAATCTGGATTCACGGGCCTTCCAGATGCCAAATCAATTTCTTCTAAATATGCTTGAAAATTTGGCTTGAATATTTCTTTCTGTTGATTTTCAACTTCCTTAAATTCAAGGTTGGTCATACTACATTAATAATAGAATTTTTTTTATAAATAGGTAGCTTTTTTTTATTCTGAATTCTCTAAAGGATGGATGATTGCTAAGATCTAAGAAATCCCAATTAATTTCTAAAAAGAACAAAAATGTAAAAAAAAAAGACTTAAGCTAATCATATACTCCAGAGCTGGAGGATATATCTTTTTTATTTATCTTTCTCCGATAAAATGCCAATCCAATTATCAAAGCCAGGGGTAAAATTAAGACCCAAAGGGCTGGTACGGATCGGACATCGGGATCGGAAATCGTATATTGAAATTGAATTGTAATGGTACCTGTATCATCCTCAACTGCGGGGAAAGTTACGTTGAATGTCCCTACATCCGCCTTGGTCATCCCATATGTCCAGTTTCTTATATACATAGGTTCAATGGGCGTACCACTACTACTTTCATATAAGGCAGTCCACCCATCCAGTTCGGTTTCTGTAAAATGCCCTTGAAAGAGAAGCGTAGTATTGAGCTCATAATAATTTTGATTGACAGTGAGATTCGAATAAGTTCTATTCCAATTTGTTCCTCCAAGATTTTCTATTTCCCCCACAAGGGTTATATTGAAGAGAGGCTCATTGACAGTATCATAATCTTCAGAAATCCATAATTTTTCCGCGATAAAACGGTATTTCATTTTTCCTACTGAATCTCCTTCTGCAGCTTGTACCGTTTGAGGAACCGCAAACACAAAAAGTAATAACGAAATTAATCCGATTCGAAGAATGAAAAATTGAGAGAATGTTTTGTTATTTCGGAAATTCATATTCAATATTAAGATAAGCATCAATTAAAAGCTTCTTTGTCAAAGACCAAGCAGAGAAAATAGAAAAACAACGCCACTTAGGATCTAAGCATTTTCTCTTTCAATTTTTTTTCTTTCTTTTTTTCTCTTAAATCTTTTATAAATTCCATTCTAAAATCACTCATAATTGCCCACCATTCCAATCAAGAGATGCTAAAAAAGAAGGAATCACCTCTTTCGTCAATAGATAAGACTTTCTCAAAAATCGAGGTTTTTTCCAATCTGTTGGTCCCCATTTCACTTCAAAGCCATATATTTCTGAATCAATTTGGGTGATAATATCAACTTCCGTGGATCCTCTCCAATAATAGGAATCATATTTCCTAGAGAAATGTCCAGAAATTAAACTTTCAACAATATGCTCTTCAAGCATTTCCGTCCTGGTATATTCCGTTAGAATTTTAATTAAGAAAGGGTCAAAGAAATGAATCTTTTTGTTTTTTCTATAATGAATTCTTCCATTTGGATCAATATAATGCGAAATAGAAACTAAATAGATATCCCGTAATAATTCAACATAGGATTGGGCAGTGTGTGAGGAATTTATTGATGTATTCTTTGCAATTGAAAGCCAGCTAATCGGAGAGGTTTTGGTTTGTAATAAATAGGTAAGCACTTCCTTCATATAGATATCATTTTTGTCCATTCGACGTATATCACCCAGAATCCAATCCAGATATGATTTTTTAGTGCTCCTTCGTATTATTCCTATTGCAAATCATTTAAAAAAGGATTAGGGAAATGAAAATTCAATTAAAATTGATAAGGATTTTAAAAAGATGATGCTCTTTAGTCCTTATGGAATACACGCAAAAAAAACAATTTCCCATGACAGTAATCGCCCATAGGGGATACCATAAGGAGGTTCCCGAAAATACATTAGAAGCATTTTCAAGGGCAATCAAGCTGGGAGCGGATTATATCGAGCTAGATGTAAGGAAATCCAAAGACGGGCATCTTGTTATTTCCCATGATTCCGGTCTGGAGAGGAGTGCGAACCTTGAAAAATCAATTCGAGAATTAACCTTAAATGAACTCCAAAAAATTGATGTAGGTGAGGGACAGAAGATACCCACACTTAAAGAGGTCTTAAATCTTTGTAAAGGGAGAATAAGTGTACATGTAGAAATTAAAGAAGTGGGTCTCTGCGAACAAGTCGCAAATCTTGTGGTAGAACAATCCATGAAAAAAGATGTGATCTTTTCCAGTTTCAAGCACGAAGAAATGCTTAAAATAAAGGAATACCTTCCGGATGTCCCCACCGCCATAGTATGTCCCGCAGAGAAGTATGAGAATTCGGCCATTGAGGAGATGTACGATGCAATCATCTATAAAGCAGATTTATTCAAAGTGCAAGGAATTCATATGAATATCCTTTCAACGGAGGGAAATATCGTAAAGCTGGCCCACGAAAAGGGACTTTGGCTCAACACTTACAATGTTGATTCGTTCATATTATGGGAGGCATGCCAAGAAATGGGCGTTGATGGAGTTTTCACTAACGATGCAAAGGGCATGATCGAATTCTTCCAGGGATAAATAAGACAGAGGGAAAGTTTTCGGCTCAATCACAAGAACTTATAAGTGTGCAAGACACCGGAAGTTTTAAGTGTGCATAACACAGAAATGTAACCATCCATGGACAAAAAGATAAAAACAGGCCTCTATGAATCAATTGTGAATAAAAACATTGAGAAGAGGATGGAGAATGAAGAGGATTTTGAGTTTATCCTTGATGAAATAAGCGAAAAAGAGGATATCCGGTTCTTACTCAAGGAATATTCGGGATTAGTGGCCAAAATCGTATTTGAAACATTATGCAGAAAAAGAAATTTAGATCGAAAAAAGATGGCAGAGACCATCAACCAAATGCTTTCCAGCTTTTATCGTACTTTTTCATCACTTCTTGAATCAGATCAACAAAAGAATTTCGATATTCTCGGAAAAAAGATCCAAGAAAAGAAAAAGCAGGCACTCTTGCTGGGTATTATTCCCAAAACAATACAAAGGAAGAGCATCAATAAAGCCGCATTAGAATTACAACGACCAATCACTCCTATGTCCGAGAACTTTTTGCTTTCGGGTGCACATGGGGGACCTCAGTTTTATCACGAAATTAGGCGGGAAATTAAATCCGCCGATCGAATAGATATCATCGTTTCTTTTATCTTGTGGTCCGGCTTGGTGTTAATTTATGATGAGTTGGAAGACTTCACCAAAAAGAGGGAAGGAAACTTGCGGGTCATCACCACAACCTATATGGGGGCCACCAAAGAAAAAGCAATTAAAAAACTGGCGGAGCTCCCCAACACATCCCTTAAAGTTTCTTATAATGGGCAAAATGAGCGCCTGCACGCAAAGGCATATATTTTCCACCGAGACACAGGATTTAGTACGGCATATGTTGGATCATCGAATCTTTCCCGGAGTGCAATTACGGAGGGGCTTGAATGGAATATGAAGCTTTCCGAGTATAAAGATCCCAAAATCATCCAACAAATTAAGGGAACATTTACCTCATTTTGGAATGACGAGGATTTTATCATATATGAAAACACAGAGGAATCGGAAAAGAGGAAAAGAAA
>CAZEPC010000385.1:0-4802 GCA_964513765.1 uncultured archaeon | reverse complement strand
AATAGATGAAACTGGTTCCTTGAAGTCGGATCACAATGGCCGCGACAGGGGTTATAATTTTTGAAACAACCCGGAATATCATATTCACACAAAACAGAGTTAGAAGCAGATAACTATATCCTATATCTTTAAATGGAACGAATATTTGTTTGAGGACCTCACCGAAGGATTTTTTCTCGGGATTCCCCACGGAGGTAGAAATTATACCATTGCTCAAATTTCCTTCACGGTTAGTATTCCCCTCTCCTTGGGTTGAAATCGTTTCACTCTCTTTATTCATTTCATCTTTGTATAATAATGATTTTGGAGGAGTTTCTTTCACAGAAAAGAAAGTGACAAATAAGCATAGTCCGCCGATTGAGGAGAATATAATGGCCACCAAAGGTAATATTCTCATCATGTAGGCTTGGTCTGCCTCCGAGTAATAAATCTGTTTTGGATCCTGTAAAGCACTCATTAAAAACATGGGGAGTACAATTGCGATAACCGTGGAGACAATTTGAAAAATCCCTTGAAATGAGGCTATCTGAACTCTTTCCTCTTCGTTATTTGTGAGGTCTGCAATCAATGAAAGATAAGGGGCCCTCATTACTCCGAAACTGAGATAGAGACAAAACATAATTCCGATGAGATATATGGTATTCTTAATATTCATTTCTCCGAATTCCGAGCATACCTCGGGAGCATAAAAAATCAACACAGATGACACGCAAAATGGGACTATAGAATATAAAAGCAAAGGCCTTTTTTTACCTAATTTCCCGAACTTTAGATTATCTGCTACGGTTCCCATGGTGGGGCCCAAAATTGCTAATAAAATCGCGCCTATTGCCGTTGCCAAATTAACGAGCGAAGAATGAAGTCCGATTACATAAATCCAATATGTGCTAATAAAAGTGGCAATGAACGATAGTGGAAGAAACTGGCCGAAAATACCCAAACTATACCCCAGCTTTTTTGCCATCGATAATTCGTGATTGCATTGATCAGACATTTTTCTCAATCTTATCTAACTAAAAATAGAGAAAATAAAAAATCTATCCAATTCATTTTTTAGCAAATCCATGAGAAGAGAGTGTGTATTACTGCAATATATTAGATAAAAAAAGAAAAGGATTTTAAAAAAATATGGAGAGAATTAAACCCAGTCCATATTTGCTATAATTCTCTCATTAAATGTTCTCATTTGAATCTTTCACGATAAAAATCGATTTATTCTGGATTGTCTCTATAGCACAGCCACCAGTCATAACAATCGTATTTTTCGGAATTTTCCTTGGCTTTTGCCCTGGTTTTCGCAGGTTCCACAATTACTTTATCCCCGATTAATTCATTGTTTGGCCATTTATGGGGTGCGGCGAATCCGTGCTCCGTATTCATTTGTAATGCTTTCAAGGATCGAAGGATCTCATCCACATCCCGCCCGATTTCTTGCGGATAGTACAAAATAAGCCTGATAATCCCCTTTGGATCCACCAAAAACACCGCTCGTACGGTGTTGCTCCCCTTTCCGGGGTGGATCATTCCAAGCTTTTTTGCTACCTCGCCGTGATCGGCGATAATAGGAAAGCCGATCTCTTGATCTAAGTTTTCCTCAATCCATTCCGCCCATTTAATGTGGGCAAATACTTGATCAATCGAAAGCCCGATTAAATCACAATTCAGATCGGCGAATTCTTGTTGTCGCTTTGCAAAACCGTAGAATTCCGTGGTACAGACCGGTGTAAAATCACCGGGATGGGAAAATAACATAAACCATTTCCCTTCCTTATCATCGGGTAATGTCATCTTTCCTTCGGTTGTTACAACTTCCATCTTGGGGAATTTCGCCCCTAACAGCAATAAACCATGTGGTTCTTCACTCATAATTTTCACTTTTTTTTGTTTTTATTGAGATATATTCATTCTAATTGATGAAAATTCCCATCTTTTCTTATAACCTCCCCTTAATCTTTATTTTTTTTAGGGAATTTGAATCTTATAGAGAAAAACTCTGGGCACTCTCATCAATAAATATCTAATTTTTTATTATTTAGTTAAGACTAAAAAGGCTTTGCCTTTAGAAAAAAACAAAATAACTGAGGAAACTTTTAGAAACTAAATTAATCTTTTTAAAAATAAGATAATAATCTCAATAAGTATCCCGAAACTTAAATTTTAAATTCGATATCTTAATAGATTGAACGTGGATTTCTGAGATTTCCTTAATTATATGCCTCTTTACAGACTTGTAAATCTTACAATAAAAAATATAAGAAAGTTATAATTGATTTTAAAGGGATTAAATCTTATATTTTCTATGAATGAGAAAAATCTGGGCCAATTCAAGGATACTTTAATTATGTGGTCCAAAGGGAATCGCAAAAACTCTCAATTTCCTAGAACAAGTTATGAAAATCTTCCAAAAATTAAGACTCAAAATTATGATCAAATTCTAAAAAATCTAATTCTGAGAATCCTCCAAAATTATGAGCGGGCATCATCATTGCATTTTCAGGGTGATTCCTATCTTTTTTACAAATTTTTTACCCAATGCTTGCATGATGGTTTAAGCTTGAAAATGATTCTTAAGGAAAAGACCCGAAAACAAAAAGGGAAAAATGGAGTAAAAAATTGGTTGCACCCAAAAAGAACCCTTAAAAGTATGAAAAATGATTTTGAAAGGGAGTTTCTAACCAATCTCTTTCCCGATATAGAATGTGAAGATTCCAATTTGGTTAAGCAGAATTTTAATGATTGGATCCTAACAATTTTTGAGGTAATTTCCTCAATTTTCGGGAAAACTGTCCTACCTATTCCATTGAAAGAAATTGAGAGGTTTCTAGACCAAATCCATGATCGTGATTTCATGATCAATTTCCGGAAAGCTGAAGGAACCAAGAATATTTTCAGATCACGTAATCCCGTTGGATATGTAGAAAAAATTGAATTGCTTAAAAGTTATTTTGCGGATAATAATATCACAGATAACATCGATTTGAGGGGTATGGAAGAGTTCAAACAACAAGGAATGAGCAAAAGATTGGCTAATACGCTGGGAGTAAAAAATCATATTCTCGATTTTAATGAACGGGGAAAGGGAACTGCAGCTGCACCAGGATATGTGAGGAAGCTCATGTTCTTGGGCGAGACTGTAAAGGATACTTTTCAGATCATATTGGATTCAGAAGGATGTGTGAACCTCCATTGTCATTCGGGAAAAGATCGTACAGGTGTAATGGTCGCATTGATACAGATGCTTATTGGGATGTTGGATAAGCAGATCATCGCGGAATACACAAGGTCGGGATTAAACTGCAGACCAGATAGAATTCAAGATGTGTTGGATTATCTAAATAAAAATGGAGGGATCTCAGGATATCTCGAGGATGTGGGAATTGGTTCCGAACTCCAAAATAAGCTCATTAAAAAAATAAAAGAATGATTATAAAACAGGCTTTTGCATCTTTTTATTTTTTCTGCAACTTTTTATCATGTATCCTTTTATTTTATATCCCACGATGATCTGCAAGGATTAGATTAAAGCCAAATCTTAAATTTTGAATTAGGGATGGAAATGAAACTCTTCTTCTTGATTATTTCCAATACTTCGGAGGCTGTTTCCGTGGGATTAAACATGCATATTTCCTTAAGAAAGTCAGCAAACTTTGCATATAACGGGTAATTTCTATCATATTCGGTTAATTCCTCATTATTTTTTATTTTCTCAATCAAATTGGGGATAAAATGGTCAAAGCGGTGAAAATCCTTTTTGAATTCCCGATAAAGGCTCATAAATTGGGTTTTTCCCTTAATGGGACAGATTAATGTATTTATGATTTGATTCATTGTTTCGGAATTATATGATTGATACTCCTCTTCCGTAAGTAGGTAATAGAGAATAAAGAAGGTAAATTGACACCGATCCTTATCTACCCTGGTTAGGTCTCTTATTTGGAGAAAATCGATGTATTTATTAAGCATCTGGAAGGTATTATCGTTGAGATTAAATCGATCTTTAAAATGTGTGGACCAAAATCCAAAAGTTCTCTGGGGTAATGATAAATTAAGTTGGGGGAGGATCTGTAGTTCAATCTCCATGGTTACGCTATGCACTAAATATACTCTGATCCCTAGCTCTTTATATACGTTTTCAATGATATAGGGATATTCATTGGCCCAAATACTGATTGCAATGGCGGCACTATCAATTAATTTGGGATCATAGCTTCTAAAGGAGAATCGCTGCTGATAGAGCCTTGATATGTCCTTTGCAGTGTCCAAGACATCCTTGTCCTTAATATCAAGGGATGCAAACGATTCTTCAAGCTGATCTAGCTTAGGGGTTATATCTATCATTCAAACATTTGAAATCATCGCAAATATTTAAGCACTCGGAAATACATTTCATTGAATGAAGAAGGCAAATCCACTAATCCAAAAATTCCCACACTACTGTTAGTCACTAAATTGTATTTAATATATACAATCCTCATTCTAAACCAGAGTTTTTGAAGGATGGGGGATTTTCTCACGTGAAAATGGCAGATAAGAAAAAAAGTAAAAAAGAAATTTTGAAAGAGAAAATTTCTCCCATTATTGAATTTATCTTGGTAGAACACAGGAACTTACTTGAAATGGCCATCAAAAAGACTAAACCTGTAAAAGAAGTGAAGAATACCATAAAAAATAAAGCCAAGGCAAAGATTGATGAGAAGTTAAAGCCAAATATGTTTACAAAAAAGATCTTGGATCTTTTAGTTATAACTACGGTTGAAGGAATGGTGGATAATATCATCAAGAAAGGATTAGATTCCCTAAAT
>CAZEPC010000384.1:0-4816 GCA_964513765.1 uncultured archaeon | reverse complement strand
CTTTATTCATTTTGATTATAATAGAAAATAACTCTCAATATAAATACCTCCCGATCTCACTAAAAAAGAGAGAAATATCGGAGAAACCTATCAATAACCACCCATATTTATATGGAAGAATTTGATCTAGTTATTAAGAACAATGATAGAAGGACATCTCGAGATATTCATCCAGCACCAAGCCAGTACAATTTTTTATTATAACCTTCATGATCCAGAAAACAAGCCCAAAGTCGATACCCAGTTAATATCCGGCTTTTTGAACGCAACATCCCTCTTTTTCGAAAACTTGGGATATCCCTCAAAGTCTAACATATTTCGGATCCTCCGCGGAAAAACCGAATTGCGGATGTATTTAGGAGACCGCATCCACGGCACTCTTGTCCTCCAAGACCTCACCCACCTTAATGAAAAGGCATATAAACAATTGGATGAACTCTTAAAAAGCATCACCCACCAATTTGAAAAAAAATACATGGAAGAGATTCAACAATTCATCTCCAATGGAAAAATGGAGTTTGAGGGAATTGACACATTTATCACCACTCAAGTACAAAAGATTAGGGCACATATGTACAGCAGTTATCTCATGAGAATTTTGGGGTTAGCCATAAATTACAATGTGGAAAGAAAAAGCGCCCAAACCCATCTAATCAATATAAACAATATTTTCCAATCGGAACTTGATTTTTACTCAATCTATCACGAATTAAATATGATCAGGGAGCAAATACAAGAATATCAAAGGGGTCATGTCACTTTTGAAAAAATAATTAAAAGAGTCAATCGGGAAAGCAGACAAGTCTGGGATTTATTTACCATTCCGCTCATTTCCCTTTTAGATTAAAGACCCAATCAATAAGATTGATTGAGCAACAATGGACATTTATTTCCCTCTTTTTTTAGGAGTATTGCCATTATATTTGCCTTTTTAAAACCAAAAAAATCATAAATTACGAAAAATTTCTAATCTATAGAAGACAAATCTATCAACAACCATCCTATCATTCTTGCGAGGGAAAAAAATGAGCGAAAAAATAGAAAGTAAAATAAGAGATTTACAAGAACGGCTCGATAAGATACAAATTAATAAAGCTACCGAGCGCGGAGCCCTTTACATCAAATCTCAGATAGCAAAATTACGAAATGACCTCATTAAGTACTCAAGCCAAAAATCTGGTGGAGGGGGCGGATTCACGGTTAAAAAATCCGGCGATGCCCAAGTAGCCTTCATTGGATTCCCTTCCGTTGGAAAGAGCAGCCTCTTAAACCTTTTAACCCATGGAAATACGGAATCACGGGTGGCAGCATATGATTTCACCACCCTAAAAGCTATCCCGGGAATGATGGAGATAAAACAAGCCAAAATCCAGCTAATTGACCTCCCAGGAATTATTTTAGGGGCTGCGGCCGGAAAAGGAAGGGGGAAGGAGATCCTCGGCCATACTCGAACCGCAGATCTTATTTTAATTATTATCTGTTATAAAGATGATGGAACCATCGATTTCAAGGATTTAGAGCATATCCGTAAGGAATTACACGGGGCGAACATCCGTCTGAATCAAAAACCCGCCCGAATTAAAATAAAAAAGATGAATAAGGGCGGCATTGGCTTTTCGTATAATGGACCCCAAAAGCTGGATAGGGAGGATGTGAAAACCATCATGAATGAGCTGGGCTATTCCAATGCAAGCGTATACTTTTCCAGTAAAAATGTAACCGCAGATCAGCTCATTGATAAAGTAATGGATAACCGGGTATATACCCCTGAACTGGTTGTCATTAATAAATCCGATTTGGCCGATAATAAACTAAGCAAAAAAGAGATAACCGAAAAAATAGGACATGAAAATTGGATTGAAGTTTCGGCCAAAGAAAAAACTAACATAAAGGAACTAAGGAATCGGGTTTTTGAGAATCTCAAGCTCATAAGAATTTATCTTAAGCCACCTGGGGAGGATGCAGATATGGAAGAACCAATTATCCTCCAAAAAGGTGCCACAATCGAGGATCTCTGTAAAAGTTTACATAAATCATTTGTGAAAAAGTATCGATATTCCATGGTATGGGGCGAATCTGCTAAACACCCTGGCCAGAGATTTAAGAAAATGGACCATGTGCTTAAGGATAAAGACATCGTATCGATCTATCAAAGAAGATAAATAGGTAATATAATAAAAAAAGAGTAAAATAGTCAGAAAAGAGGAATTATTCTACGCTTTCTGGCTTCTTTACAGGTAATAATGCCCATAGTAATCCTTTTTCATTGGAAAATCTGCCAAATAATGATTCACTTAACCATTTTGCGAACCCATACACCGGAATATAGCATAGGAATAACAGGGCCGCGATTGAATCTAAATCAAGGGTTGAAGTGATGTTGGGATTGGCACCAATGAAGCGGAACGAATTCCACATATAATCCTTCCCGCTTACAAATGGATCAGATGCAATCCACGGAATCTTATTATAGATGTCCAACAACCAATCCATCCAACCTACATACATACAGAAGCTGTAGATCAAAACCACTAAAACAACAACAAGACTATAGTGGGCTACCCAAGCACGATTGTTCTTTTTCTTATCCTTTTGGATATAAAAATAATGCGAAAAGAACCCTAATACGAACAAAATGATAAAACTATCCCAAAATCCCATTATGCAGAACCTCCTGAGTTTTCAATAAGTTTCATACCACTTTTTTTGGCAAAGAAACGTTCATCTTTACCCCAATCTTCCTCGGGGAACCAGCCATGATCAATATACCACCTAATGGTCTGCCGGGTACCGGATTTGAAATCACCGTATTTAAATTTGAAACCCAAATCCTTAAGCTTCTCATTACTGAAATAGTATTGATGGATAACGTAATGGGCCATAGGCATATCAATTTTGGGTCTTGTTCCCAATCTTCGGGCCCTCTTTTCCTGGCTTTCACCCCACCATTCGAAGACTTTGGCAAACACCTTATAGACCGGCCACCATATTGGAATTGTTGAATATTGTACACCTAATTCTTGGAACATGAAGGCCAGCCATTCTTCTTGAGTGGTTGGATCCGCAGCAATATTATATGCTTCGCCAAATGCATCCTCTCGGTTGGCTAAAAATACTGCTGCCCTTACAAGGTCTTCCACATGGATCATGGGCATCATAAGAGCTCTTTTACGAGGCATAATATGGGGCAAGGGCATCGAACCTATTAAATAAGACATATAATAGATATGGAACATCCCGTAAGTTTGATATGGGCCATATATGGGTGCAGATCGAAGTATGGTATAATTCAAATCATTTTCCTTCCCGAATTTTTTCAATAAGATTTCTTGTTCCTTTTTGCTTATGGAATAATTATTCGGGGGGTCATATGGGGCCTCTTCATCCGCCGGAATAAAGTAGCCTTCATCTGTCTTCTCGTATTTGGGCTGACCATACACTCCGCATGTACTCCAATGAAGGAAGTGTGGTAAGTCGGTTCCCTTTTGATCATGGTGTTCCTTTATCACTTCTAAAAAGTTTCGTAGTCCCTCCACATTTATCTTTCTCAAGATATCCAGTTTGGCAAAGTAATCATACAAACTGGCAGGATGGAAGATCACATCGTAATCTTGGTCCTTAACCAACTCATCAGAGAATAATGCTTTTAAAGACTCTTTGTCGGTGAGATCCGCTGCTACAAAGGTGACGCCTTCAAGATCAATCGATAATCGATCAAAGCTTGAGCTGAACACGCCTTCTTTCGTCATAACCTTCGATCTGCTCTCCATTTTCAGATCGGTGGCGACAACTTCCCACCCATTATTAATGAGCTCGTGGACAAGAAAACTGCCGGTATGACCGACAGCTCCAGTAACTAGTGCTTTTTTTGTCATAACAATCATCAAGTATTGTAATTTGTGTAGGAATATTCTAAGCTCCCTAAATTAGAGAGGTTTGGCTAATTTTACTGCCATTCCTACTATTTTCCTTTTTTGATATGAAAAAATCAAGATTTCTGTATTTTTAAAGGCAATATCATATTCTTGACTTTTTCATACAGTACCAAAATCATTAAATTTTAATACTGCTCAAATAATAAATAATTATCTTTACTACATACTTAAATCTTTTGATATCGGTTATTGGTAGATAAGAAATCTGAATTCATAATTTGAAAAAGTACTCTGGATGTTTATAACATGAAAAATGATTGGCAAAACCCGGAAAAGAAAATGAAAGACAATAACGCACGAAATATAAAGGTTAAAAAGAAGAAAACAGGCGTTAAAAGGCAACAACCTCAAGAAAAAAAGAACAACAAATCCAAACAAGATGAGGCAATCCACATTGATGGACTTAAAATGGTTGATTTAGACTTGATACAGAAGATAGTGGATCCCCCGATCCGTCTGAAAATATTTCTATCCCTTTACCTTTATCCGGAATTGTATGTTTCCCAAATCAGCAGACTTTTAAATATAAACAAAAACACCGCATCCCGTCATCTGCGCAAGATGAAAAAAGATGGCATACTCAAAACGCGAAGGCAAAAGACCGAGCATACCATCGATAAGAAGTTCTATCGACTTACCGATGAATACCTCTTTGAAATTAGTAAATATAGAAAATTACTTGACTTTAATCATCCCATATTACGTATGTTTAAAACAAAGGGGCAAGATCAAAATGAAAAGCCCGCAAAAAATAAAGCTCATGAGGAAATTAAATTATTTGCAATGAAAAAGTTCTATAACTTGGTAAGGGCCCTGGTATCCTTAAGTCGCCATCAATTTAAGCTCTTTCAATCGGCCTTAGATTCAATCGAACATAAAAT
>CAZEPC010000383.1:0-4842 GCA_964513765.1 uncultured archaeon | reverse complement strand
CATCCCTTGCCGGGTTCTTCTCCGATAATCATCCAAAACTCTCACCCCAAAGTTCTTTCTGGCCCAATCTATCTCTGCTTCGGTGACATGTTCACAATTACAAATAATTCGGGGGCCCGAAAGATTAACTTGTTGGCTCAGACAATCTTCACATGAGTTCCACATGGTTTTTACAAAGTTCCCCCATTTTAAACTCATATCAAAGGCGGTTTTTTGGTTCACATGCAATTCCTCTTTTATTTTCTCAACGGTTAAAGGGTAATCCCCACCTGGAAGCACACGATCTGCAGTTAGACATTTTGTTTTGGTCCCGAACTTTTCTTCAATGAGATCTACAGTTTCTTGCGCCATTAACCTGTAAGTCGTCAATTTTCCCCCAAAGATGGTGAGAAGGCCCGGATATCCATAATCTTCATAATCAATCACTTCAAATTTACGGGATGTTTCTCTTCCCCTCTTATTCCCCCCAGATACCACCAATGGGCGTGCTCCTGAATAAAATCTTAACATTTCATAATTTTTCACACCAGGCACCAAATGCTCCCCTAGATCCAAAATCCCCTCAATCTCTGGCCGACTTGCCATGAGATGGTCTAATTCATCCACTCCGACCTTAATAGATGTGGTTCCTAATAAAGCGGTTTGATGGCTGGGAACGAAAATATCCCCATCTCCGGGGATCCGAAGACGATTAATGAGACTATCGACTAACCGTTCGTTTATGACCAGCAAGGTTCCCATGGTTGGTTGGATTTCCAAAGGGTGGGGAAGATCCAATTGCCCTTCTAAAGTGGCCGCCCACGGACCTGTGGCATTTATAACGAATTTAGCCCCTACTTTATGGGTTTGTTTTTTGATTTTATCGAAATATTTTACGCCCACGATTTGGTTTTGATCCAATAGTAATTCCCGAACTTCGCAGTAGGTTTTTACTTCTGCACCCTTATTCTTTGCATCCAACGCATTATAGAAAGTTAAGAGAAAGGGATCAATGTAGGCATCCCTTACTTTAAAAACCCTCTGGGTATTCGGATTGCAATTAGGTTCTTCCGCCAAAAATGTTTCGGGAGAGATTTCTTCCGTAAAAACATCGGTGTCTTTGCAAGATTTCTTGAAAGTGTCTCCGTAATCGATTTCTTGCTCATCGACACCCATAAAATAGCCACCGCAATCATCGATGATATGAGAGGCAATTTTCTTTAATATCTCTCCTTCCCTTGCGCACTCTGTGGCAGATTGAGGATCGGTATACACATAGCGACCCCCACTATGCAACATTCCGTGACATCTGCCCGTTGTTCCCTCGGACAAATCATCTTTTTCCAAGAGAAGTGTATGATATCCTCTCAATGCCAAGTCCCTTAGAATGCCCGCCCCGGTTGCCCCACCTCCAACAACAATACAATCGTATTTTTTCATTCATATTACTTAAGAATTCCGTGGTTTAAAAGCTTTAAAATTTAGCATTCTTTCTCCCCCTTTATCATTCACAAATCATTAAAAAATATTACTAGAAGGAATATAAGGGGAAAATACTTTATCTATAATGAAAGAAAATGTCCTACGAACTTCGATTAGAGGAGATGAAAAAGGCACGGATCACCCTTGGGGTCATCGCAATTAATATTATCGCATTTATTGTGGTCAATCTCATTCGGGGAGGAAAAGATTTAATCTACGTTGCCCAATTAAACATAGCTATCACTCAAGAGGGGGAGTTTTGGCGCCTTTTTACTGCCATGTTTTTCCATGCCAATGCCGAACATTTACTTGCTAACATGCTTTCACTGCTATTCGTGGGCAGCTTTTGTGAGCTGCGGTATCCGAAAAAAATGTATTATCCGATTACCTATATACTATCTGGATTAATTGGCAATCTTTTTACCCTCTGGTTTGAGGGTGATTTTGTGCTGTCATTGGGGGCTTCCGGGGCAATAGCGGGTTTATATGGATCAATGATCATAATGATGAGAAAAAATTCCCGAAGGTTCCATATTCTCAGCATTATTTTCTTGGCAAACTTCTTGATAAATTCATTTGCACCAGGGATTGGAACATGGGCGCATATTTTTGGATTACTTTTTGGGCTTCTTATGGGCTTTTACATCACAAGAACCGATGAGGCAAGGGAAAAAAGTCAAAGACAAGCCCAAGTACGCTATATCCGCCCGTGAGCCTAACTACATCCACCCTTGATTTTTATTTCATTTGGCGAATGTACCTAAAGATTTTTATTGAAGGTATTAATAAGGGCTACTGTAGTTCCAAATTCAGAAATATCCAACGTTCTTCAAAATGTTGCTCCTTTTTATGAGGTCGCGTTATTTTTCTTCCGTTTCACAATAAGGATCCTCAAAACACGAATAATTGAACATCAGCAGTTTCGCCTCATCCAGGTCGGTCCATACCCTTGTGACGGAGGTATTATGAAACTTTTGGTAATAAATATCCCAATCTTTCAAACCTGTTAATCTTAAAAAGCCACGTATGGGGTTGAGATGAGACACCACCAAAATTGATTTGCTATCGGGGTAATTTTTCGGAAGATATGACCAGAAAAAATGTTTGATCCTCTTCTCCAAATCTATCGCAGATTCACCTTCAGGCAATTCCAGAAAGGGTTTATTTTCCTTATATTCTTGGAATAAATCGGGATATTCATCCCTTAAATTCACTTTTTTTCTCCCATCAAAAATCCCATAGTTTCTTTCCCGCAAATCTTCATGGACGAGAAGCTCAAGATTAAGATATTTGTTAATGATTTCGGCGGTCTGTTTGCAGCGACTCAGAGGACTGGAAAACATAAGATCATATCGAATATGTTCGACTTCCGCCTCTTTCTTCAGATAATCCCCCGAGATGTGTGCTTGCTTTTCGCCCTTCTCGTTAAGAGGATCGTCGGTAACTCCCACGAATGCATCTTCGGCATTGGATTTTGTTTCTCCGTGCCTAACAAAAGTTACAGTATATTGTGGCATTATACAACCCTTTGCACGCCTCTACTCGAATCGAACCTTCTTCGGAGCGGAGAATCACAATAGCGACATCGACCATCATGATGATCTTCCGTTTTATCCAGACAATCTTTATGGTATAGGGCCCCGCAGTCGGGATTACCGCAGACATATACATCTTCATCTTCACTTTCAAAGATATTTCCGCATACGGTACAAGTTTCCAAATACCATTCATCCCCCATCTGTCCTGCTTTTATTTTCTTGGTATTATATTGTTTATCCGGGGGGAGGAAACTATCTTTCAATCGACCCTTTAAGACCTTTACCCGATACAGTTCTCCAGGTACCTTGCAAAGTGAAAAGCATACGGGGCATTTAAATACATTATTAGGAGTATCTTCGGAATTCTCTGCCCAGCCGGATGCACAGTGTACATGGAAAAATCGGTTACAGCTTGGACAATACGCACCACACGCAAAGGGAGGACCCTTACAAATCATACAATACCGCATATGGCATATCCCGCATTTATATTCTTGCTTACCCTCGTCCATCAAATCTACAAGATCCCCGGGTTTTGTTATCTCATCTCGAATGGTGATTAAGGGTTGGGCGATTAACTCCAATAAACCTTTAAGATTTTTATCGGCCTCGCTCTTATTGATATCCATTTGCTTTTTGACGGTTGCAAATGAGGGAAGCCATGATTTAATCTCTCCAGGTTTACATTCCACATAATCTCCATTAGTGGCTTGGGCAATCCGCTTCAATGTGAAATCATTATTCATCCCCAATTTCACGGCATCAATATATATTCCCACCTTTGAGGCAATATCAACCATTTCTTTCCATTCGGGGTCTTGTTCGGAAACAAATTTTCCCTCGGAAATTATAAGGATCCTAAATGTTTTCCCTTCAAGCAGTTTTTGC
Source organism: uncultured archaeon (assembly GCA_964513765.1). Taxonomy (GTDB): domain Archaea; phylum Asgardarchaeota; class Lokiarchaeia; order Sigyniarchaeales; family Promethearchaeaceae; genus CAZEPC01. The sequence continues at coordinate 955 of CAZEPC010000383.1, read as the reverse complement.
ATGGACTTGACAACTGCATCAAACCCAATTTTTAAGGCAGGACTGAACTTAGCTTGATGGCCCATGATTTCGATCTCCTCATAAAGAACATCCATAATAGATTCAGCGCCAGCCCAATCCTCAAAATCAACATACACCTTATTTTTGTCTTCCTCCCCAAATCCGGCCAAGGCAAAACGGTGTGCTTTTCCCATACCTTGTTTGGTATAAACGAGTTCTTCAATTCCTTCTTCAATCATAACCGCTCTTTGAGGATTGCCGTAATTCGCGTGAGTTAAATCTAAAAGGATTAACGTATCTTCTACCTTTTTTTCTAAGTCATAAGTTCCTACTATATCGCCATCTGACACTTTTTTCTACACCAATTTTCAAATAATTTTGATCTTTTTCTCTACTCTAACATAAGGCGGTTGGGAAAAAAAAAGTTGTTCATCTTTTTTCAAATGCGAGAAAAAATCTTTTATAAATATAACTATCCTTTTATAAGTATAAATGGCACAACTTGACAAAATCTCAAACAAATATCTTCGCAATTTGGATAATTGGCCGAATGCACCTGTCCCAATTTGTATGGGAGGGGATTATCGGGCATTAACGTGGTGTTGTAAACCAGGTCACTCTCTGACTTTCGGGTTTAAGTGCATGCGAAATAAGAGATTGAAGGAAATCGGGATAACCTCGAAACAGTTTATGAAGATTAAAAACGAGTTCTCCCAAGAACATAATTGGGATGCTCCCGAAACATGTTTTGGATCTCTAAGTTATTGTTGTATGCGGAACGGAGGTTGTTTTCGAAGGGATGGGGCGTTAAAGAGGGTCTATGCAGGTGATAATATTGACACAGCAAAGGCAAAATATTTTGCCAAGAAAAGGAAGCTGGCCCAAAAAATCCTAAAAGCAGTTGATAATACCCATAAGAGAAGGGTCAAAGATTTAATCGGCGAAGAATGTTAAA
>CAZEPC010000382.1:0-4866 GCA_964513765.1 uncultured archaeon | reverse complement strand
GTTTGGTCTGGCATGAATTGTAACATTTTCTTCTATGGCTGTTCCTTCTTTAATAATTATCTTGCCGTAGTCTCCTCTTATGACAGCGTGGGCACCAATATATACATTTGGGCCGATTATCACTTTTCCTATTACATCCGCGCTTGGAAAAATCCATGTTCCTTCTTTTTTTATGCGGGGTTTTCTTCCCCCATATCTATAGATTGCCATAAGTTAACTTGACATAAAAGAAATTAAAATTTCTTGTTGGTGGTTCCTATGGTTGTTAATATGTTAAGTTAAGTTTTATAACAAAGATGGGTCTGAGAAAGTTTTTTATTAATTTCGGAATTTACTCACCCGAGAATGAAAGACCAAAAATTTGAAATTGATGAAAAGTATTCACTCTCCATATATCATTTCAATCTCCAGTATGTGGCGGGAGATGTATCCACCTATCATCATCTCCATAAAGGTTCGATGAAACCTTTTTTGAGATTTTTTAAGGAGAATCCTCAATGGTGTGCATCGTGTGAAATACAAGGCCACTACTTGAAGTTTATGGAAAAATTTTACCCTGATGATTTGGCGCTTTTAAGAAAGTTAAATCAAAGGGATCAAATTGAGATGGTTTCGGTCCATTACTCGGACCAGATTTATTTGGCATATCCAGAGAGAGATATGCAACAATCAATTGATGTGAACGATGGAATATTCGAGGAATTGGGTTTGAAACGATCTGGTGTGTGGTTTGGCCAAGAAAATTTCTTCGGTCAGGGAATTGCGGAAAGAATTATGGAAAGAAATAACTATCACACCGCCCTTATCAACCATCATCTGGTATGGCATCACGATCATTCAAAATCAACAACCGAAAAAGCACCCTATTGGAGATTTAACGGAATCGATCACGATAGGATAAATTACTTGGTTTCCAGCGGTCAGTTTCATGAGGATGCATCAAGGGGAATCCGAATCCAGCAAAAATTTTCCTATTGGGACGATGCGGAACTGGCTTTCGGGAGCACTCCATACGCCCCGTGGCTGGCAAAACCCGAGAAGCAATACCGCGAACACGTGGTAAAGTACAAAAAGTTAGAGCGAGACGGCTGGAAAATTGTTAAGGTTAAAGATTATATTGATAGGGTAAAAAAATTAAATTTAGAACCCAAAGAGGGGCCCTTTTTAACAGACGGGACGTGGAATACCCGCTATTATGGGGGAGTATACCTCTGGATGGGATATTATCGGCTCCCGTGGGAGAAAGATGCGGAACTCAGAACATTAACATATAAAACCAGAAGAGATCTCCTTGTATGTGAAAAACTGGTTGAGTGGGCATTGGAAAAGGGAGTAATTGAGGAGAACTTGGTCAAGATCATGCTTAAAATGGCATGGAAACATCTTTTGTTGGCGGAAGTATCCGATTCGACAGGGCAACAACCATTTCCTGTAGAAATTCATTATACTCGGGCAGAATGTGAATCTTGTTCGAGATATATTGGTGAAATTAAAAAAATGATCAAGAGCGAGATACAAATCCCGGAACCCTATTATAATGTGCATAAGGAGAAATTCATGCCCGAAAAATGCCATCATCAAGATTTAGGGGAAAAAGTTTCCTATAAGGAATTATCTCATCTTTTCCCTGAGCAACCCTTTACCATAAGAACCTCTAAAAGAAAGCGAAAAATTCGGTTTTACCGGGTAAATGATGAATTCGGTTATGATGACAGACATTTCATCTTAGATCTTAATTTTCGAACAAAATATACGCAATTCTTTAAACGAATTATGGCATTTTTCCGGGATGGTCGGAAGAATCCCGATTTCCAAAAACGATTCGATTATGATTACGGAAACTATGCGGGGGTTAGTTTCCCCATGTGGGAAAAAAAGGTAATTTATTCACCCGCGTGCATGGAAGACACTTTGAGTACGCATGATCTTAATGAATTCGAGTTCAAGAGAACATGGCTTCCCCTTCCCAACGGGTTAATTGGGCTGGGGAATGATACCTACGTGATCAAGCATAATTGTTACGGAAAGACTCATATTGCGTGCACGCTTAATTTTGAACAAGATGATAATCCCCTTGCAAATTTTCATGTACTCAATCCTTATTGGAGGGCCAAATTTAATTGGAGGTACAGCATTTTTAGGGGAACAAAAAAAGAAGCGTTGGATATTGCCAACAGCATCAATGTGTTTCCCAGTTATCGGGTTTAATTTGCTTATCAACAACCCTTCTTTTTTTAGCTCCTATGATTGATAACACTTTAATATGTAGGGATCGTCTTTTTAGCTATTAAAATGATTTCTACATTTGAACCAATGGGTGCAATAACTGTGTATCATAAGGTTAAACGGGGCTTGAATTTTACATTAGAACACGGAATAGGGCAAATCCGCGTGTTTTCACCGAAAATGGTTAGAATTCGTATTTCTCCCCAGAAGCATTTTTCTAAAGATCATTCCTATGCTGTTATAAAACCTCTTTCCAATTGGAAAAATTCCCCCTTCAAATTTCAAGAAATGCCCGTTAAAGGCGAAAAGCTCAAGGAAAAATTATCGACCGACATAATCGTTAAGCAAAAAAGACGAGTTTTGCTTTTAAAGACCGAGAAATTACATATCTTTATTCACGAAAACCCGTTCCGCATTCTTATTCAAGAACCAAATAAGAAAAAATTTCTCTTTGAGAATGAGGAGGACGGGTTGGGTGCGTGCTATACCCGGGACGGAAAGATCAAAACATTTAATAAAATAAGACCCGGTGACCATTACTATGGTTTTGGTGAGAAAACCGGACATTTGGACAAAGTGGGGGCTAGAATGGAGATGCACAATGCGGATATGCCCTATCGAAAAAGTGCCGATCCACTTTATCAAACTCATCCCTTTTTTTTGACTATCAATAAAGGGATTGCTCACGGAATCTTTTTTGACAATATATCAAAATCAATCTTCGATATGGGATATTCTCATGATCGATATTATTATTTTGGTGCGGAAAAGGGTGAGCTGAATTATTATTTTATCCACGGCCCTACGATTCAAGAAATTCTTGAATCTTACACAGAGCTCACGGGAAAAATGCCCATGCCTCCAAAATGGGCCTTAGGATTTCATCAATGCCGTTATTCCTATAAAAATGAGAAGCAAATCCGAAAAATAACCTCAAAATTTCGAAAGAACCATGTGCCATGCGATGGGATTTGGTTCGATATTCATTACATGGACGGTTATCGGGTATTTAGCTTTGATGAGGAAAGATTCCCAAATCCCGAGGGGCTTTTAGAGGAGATTAAAGAAGATGGGTTTCATCCAATCGTAATTGTAGACCCTGGGGTGAAAGTAGATCCCCAATGGGAGATTGATCAAGAGCTTTTGGGAAAGGGACTATTTACCAAGAGGAAGGATGGAACGCCATCAATGGGTTATGTGTGGCCGGGTAAAACTCATTTCCCTGACTTTACGCTGAAAAAGACTCGCACATGGTGGGCACATAAACATGAGTTTTATTTTAAAAAAGGTGTGGAGGGAATCTGGAATGATATGAACGAACCTGCTCTTTCAATTAACCCACTCAGATCCCGAAAATTGGATATATATAACATGTATCTCGATGATCAAGGGAAGCACACTCATATTGAACAATCTCGCAATATCTACGCCTTATGCGAGGCACAAGCAACTTATGAAGCTTTTAAGAAATGGACGCCGGGAGAGAGACCTTTCATTTTAACACGGGCTGGATATTCGGGCATTCAAAGATTCTCTGCCACCTGGACAGGCGATAATTGGTCTAATTGGCATAATATTAATCTTGCAACCAGAATGTGCCTTAACTTAAGTTTATCGGCTCAACCCTTTGTTGGGGAGGATATTGGAGGCCATATGAGTTTAGGAAAACTTTTACTGAGGCTCAGACCCAAGAAGATGTTCATACGCTGGATCCAAGCCGGTGTGTTCAGACCATTTTGCCGTGTGCATACCACAAAATGGACTCCCCCTCAAGATCCCTTTGCCTATGGGGAAAAAGCACAAAATATCATAAAAAAATATATAGAGTTGCGCTATTCCTTGCTTCCATATTGGTATGTGCATTTTCATAAGGCACACAAAACCGGGGCCCCTATCATCAAGCCTCTTTTTTATTTTGACCAGGCAGATGAAATGGCACATGATCAAGAATTCGAGAACGAATTTTTTGTGGGTGATGATCTTCTCATAATTCCTATTGGAGAAAAAAGGATTTCAGAAAAAAAAATATACCTTCCGAAGGGAACTTGGGTTGATTTTTGGACATCGGAAGAGTTTGAGGGAAAAAATACCTTCCATTATCCCTTAACTCTTCAAGATATACCCATTTTCGTACGAAAAGGGTCTATCATTCCCATGCAGCCGGTAGTAGAATATGTGGATCAAAAACCGATAAAGAACCTTATCCTAAGGATATACGCGGGAAGTCCCGGATCCGAGAAAATCCAATATATCTACGAGGATGACGGTAAAAGTATGGATTATACCGAGGGAAATTGTATCAAATTCAAAATCCGGGCTAAATATGGGATTGATGGATCTGATCATGGGGTGAGCTTGGAGTTTTCTGAGTTTCAAGGTGATTATAATCCCCCTTGGAAACGGTTGATTTTGAAATTATACAAAAGGGGAGGATTCGTGGCAGAAAACGTTATAGATATGCCCGTTTCTCAACAGGAAATTATGCTCTAATAACATTTCTCTCATATTGTTTTATTGTTTTTTCCTTAGATTTTTTAAAGACGTTTAGCTAAGTGTTCTTTAGAATAATGATCAAAAGAAATGAGTCTGGTGATCCGATTTCAAACGTGGAGAAAGTATCCGAAATTAAAAAAATACTCA
>CAZEPC010000381.1:0-4902 GCA_964513765.1 uncultured archaeon | reverse complement strand
ATCCGAATTAAAATCAAAATGGAAAATATTTCGAACATGAAGGTTTTAAAACTAAAACAATTTTTCTCTCTACATGAAAATTAAACCAAACAAAGAAATAGGTGTGAAAATTAGGCCCATTGCCGAGGGGTTTGCCAGTACATCCGTCAACGCAACCATTTTTAGATACCACTCGGTGATCTCAAAAAATCATATACAAATTGTCTCTTTCTATAACCCTGAAGGAAAAGTCCTTTTAGCAAAAAGAGAATTGAACACGGAGAACTGGGAAATTTTTACAACAGAATTTGGGGGAAATGTGAGAGATGCCCATAACGTTATTTCTTTAGGAATGGATAAAGAGCACTACATTCATGTATCTTGGGATCATCACGGTGATCCCATTAATTTAGCTCGGAGTAAACGACCTTATGATATCAAGATAAAGACCAAAAATACAATTTCTGATATCAAGGAAAAAAAATTAACATACCCCGAATTTTATATTGATGAACAAGAAACTCTCTTCTTTTTTTATCGAAAGGGTAAATCGGGTTCGGGGGACCTAATGCTTTATAAATATGAAAACCAATTGAAGAAATGGCAATTAATACAAAAATCTTTTATTTCTGGAAGAAATTATACAATCCTATCTAAAATTTTCCCATTCCTCTTCAAAACATGTAATCCATATTGGCAGATTGCCCTCGACGGGGAGAAGAACATTCATATAACCTGGGTTTGGAGAGACAATGGGGATGCAAGTACCAACCATGATCTATGTTATGCAAGATCGCCCGATGGAGGAAATTCATGGTATAGGTCAACGGGTGCGCGCTATACACTTCCTATTAGGCCTAACAACGCAGAATATATATTATCGATTCCTACAAATTCCAATTTAGCGAATACTGGAACAATGTACGTTTCAAAAACGGGAATCCCATTCATTGCGACCTATTGGCAATCCCCCAATGAAAGCGTACCTAATTATAAAATTGTATTTAAACATAAGGATAAATGGAGATGGGACAGTCTAAATACTAATAGCACCCCTTTTGATTTGAAAGGGAAGGGCGAACTTAAAATTCCCATCTGTAGGCCGAGAATTTTGATTGATAATAAAGATAACATTTTTGTAATTACCAGAGAAAGATCAAATCAAGACAAAGTAGTATTAAATCATATCCACATGAATGATCTATTAGCAAATGGAGATAGAACTAATAAATGGAGAAGATATGATTTAACTCTCAACGGACTGAGAGATTGGGAGCCGACATGTGATATGAATTTATGGAAAAGATCGAATATCTTACATCTTTTTATTCAAAATGTTAAACAAGGGGATCACGGTGTCCGTTTAAATACCGACCCAACGATGGCGGGAATCTTGGAATGTGATGTGAATGAATTTATACTTTGAGCACTTTTTCACATTGAGACATATTTGGAACAGAATGGATAATTTGATAGGGGCCACATGTTCCTTTTGAAAAAAGCTTTTATAGGATTCTAGCTCTTTTATAAACGAGGACCCAAAATGAACTGGAACTTATTTCAAGATTATTTCTTCGATTCTGAAGATATGCCATATTTATGGATTATCGCAATAATATATATGCTTTACATTGGGATTAGACTGTTCATTGAAGCGAGGAAATCGAACATTTTGAATACAACCCAAAAATACCTCCGTTCTAATGCAGTGTTCATAGTTCTCTATAGTATTACCCGCAGCATTTTCTTATTTTCCAATTTCTATATGGAAACTTATCCTGAAACATATCAATCAATCCAAAGTTTTCAAGTACTTATTCGAATCGCCTATATTTTCGGTCTTTTGGGATTAACCCTCTTAATGTATGGAATAGAAACAACATTTTTCACCACCAAGGGAAAAATTGCACTTCTACCCTTTATCACCATTATAATTACCATATTTATTCCAGACTATGATATATTTCGTTACACCACCTATGTGGTCCAATTTATAGTAGTAGGCATAGTTTTGGCACTATATATAAAAGTATATCTTAAAGGGGTAGGTGAGATACGGAAAATGGCCACACTCAATATCGTGGGATTAATCGCCCTGATTATATCTTTGATGTTCGATTCAGTGTTGGGAAAGCAAATCCTCACGGATGCAAATGTAAGATTTATCGCATATCAATTACCGCCCTTTATTTTGATGATCGGAATGTATTGCATGTTTAAAGGATGGAAACAGCAAGGAAAATCCTTGAATAAATAGGAAAGTAATTTTTATCATTTAAGGATGATTAAAGACCAGCCTTGGGAATTTATGGGTTAAAATAAGTTATTTTTTATACTTTGAGTACGTTTTAACAAGTACAATGGAAGAAGATTGGTATAAAGAATGGAAATTATTGATTGGATTTTTGCTTATGTGTGCCATCGCAATTGCCACCCCAATTACAATATTAAACACGGAAAGGGGTGAGTTTCCCGTATATCTAATTGTTCTCTTGGTTTTGTTTGGAATTTGGATGATTTACTTCTTAATAAGAAATAGAATGAACAGACAAGGGGAAATCGTGGCAGATTAGGGTGGAAAAAACCCTTTCTTGTAGTGCATTCATTTAAGAGCAATTTTTGTTATTTTCTGTTTATCTAACACCGACACATGAAATCGGCAGTAATGTTTTCCTGTGGCGAAGCATTCCACTTCTACCACCTCAACCGGTTGCTCCAGCTTCGATTGAATAATTTTCGTTAATAGGCCTTCATCAAATTTACATACGGGCTCCCCTATAACGGGCATATGAGAACATTCAAAACATTCATATACATTAAAACATATTGTATTTTCGTTGGATTCAATACAAACTTCATCAATCTCCCCCAATTCATTATTTCTCCAAAAATGGTTGAATTGATCTAAGAGTTCATCTATCGTATTCGCTTGAAATAAATCTTTGAACTTATCCCCCAACACAGAACCAATGTCGTAGAGTAAATTGGCGCCAGTGGGGATTCTGGCATCGATTGAACTAACAAAAGTTTTCAAGATGGTTTTATTCACTTTGGTTTTATTCCAATCTTGTAATTCAGAGGGAGTTTTAATGCCATTCAAAACACTTAATTGATCGAGGCGAAATTTGATATCATTATAGGTCTTGTTAAAGATATTTTGGAGGATTTGGAACTGGTTCTTTGTACTTTCATCCTTTTTACTTCTTAGATAGAATGCCCGATAAATGGCAGGCATCTGATCGAGTTTTTTTACCATTTGTTTCAAGATGAATTCAATAAACAGAGAATTAAGAGATTTGGGTAGCACAGCCGTTAAAAGCAGCATCTCTTTCCTTCCTCGGGCCCAATCCGAATCCAATTCAAAATAATAGTTGAGAAACTTTGTTTTTTCTCCAAAATTTGCTTCAAGCTCAAAAAAAGATTCGGGTAAATCGAGATCCATCATATTTTGGATGACTTTTTCGATTTTCGGATCAATCTTTCTTGGAGAGGATAGAATGGGGATAGGGCCCTCCAAATTATCAAAATAAGTAAGGATGAGGAAAAAATCATTTATTTGGCTCATTATTTAAGAAAGCCAAAACTCTTTTATAATATTTTTTGTGAAGAACAAAAAAAAGAAAATCTCCATTAGATACGATTAGGCAGACTTTATCCCTTAATAACACCCAAGGGCACCATTCGGGCAATTTTCTTCACGATATTAAGATCATGGCTTACTTGAACCACTTGATCAATATCCTTATAGGCACCAGAGGCTTCTTCCTCCAATGTTTTCAACGAGGCAGATTGCACAAAGATTCCTTGATTCCGCAATCTTTTTTTAAGGGTCTTTCCCCTGTATCGTTTTTTGGCTTGGGTTCGACTCATCTTTCTTCCACCACCGTGAGGACAGCTTCCAAAGCTGAGGTCCAAAGCATCTTCTTGTCCCACACAAAGATAGGATGCAGTCCCCATTGTGCCCGGTATAAGTGCAGGTTGACCAATCGAGGAATACGCACGGGGAACTAGAGGATGTCCCGGCGGAAATGCTCTAGTTGCACCTTTTCTATGGACATTCACTTTTTCGCGCTTTCCGTTCCCCACATCATGTTCTTCTACTTTTAATATGTTATGTGCTACCCCGTACACTAACTCAATCTCGGCAGGGTCAATTTCAAGTACATTTTGTACTCCTTTTCTTACAAAATGCATGATCATATGGCGGTTAGTCCATCCAAAATTAGCGGCACAGCTCATTTGAGCTAAATATTTTTCGGCATGTTTTGAACCCGATTCTGCATAGGCCAGCTGACGATCCGGTACTGGCCTATCTTTCTTCCTCATCAAGGTTTCCACATCATGAACAGCATCGGTACACACTTGATGACCGAAGGCTCTAGAACCTGTATGGATCATTATCATAATTTGATTCTCCCGCAAATCAAGCTTTTTGGCGATGTTTTCATCATAAATTGACTCGATTCTCTGAATTTCCAGAAAATGGTTCCCGGATCCCAGCGATCCAACTTGGCTGATACCTCGCGAGATTGCTTTATGAGACACCAAGTTACTATCTGCACCCTCGGTGCAACCATTATCCTCACAATATTCTTTATCGCGATCATATCCGTAACCTTGATCAACAGCCCAATTCACACCCATTTCGAGAATTTTGGAAAATTCAGACTTGCTTATCTTGAGCTTGCCTTCCGAGCCCAAACCGCTTGAAACATTACGGTGTATGGAATTTACCAGCTTGGGAATATCCTTCTTTGTATCCGAATACATTAACGGAGTTCTAAGTAATCTAACACCACAATTGATATCATAGCCCACACCCCCGGGAGTTATCGCCCCGCCATCTACCGATGTAGCTGCAACTCCCCCTATACAGAAGCCATATCCTTGATGGGCATCGCTCAACGCGATTACATGTTTTTT
>CAZEPC010000380.1:0-4905 GCA_964513765.1 uncultured archaeon | reverse complement strand
CCTCGCTCATTAAGAAACCTCCCTGCAGAAGAAGGCAGGAACCGAATGTAAGGGCAAAAATCACGAAAAAGCATGTGTTTGCTCCCCCTCAAATCTTTAATAATCGCTCTATGAATCTGGCGTTGGAAGCGTTGATCTTATCGACCCGAATTCCCTTTTGTGAGCCTTTTTCCGATGAATATAAATTTTCCTTGCGTCTTTATAAACATTATAAGCAGAAGATTAACGAATGGAGGGATATTGATCGTTTCGAAGAGGGCTTTGAATATATGGACAATTATTTGATTGATAACGGCGTAAAACCCCAAGATATATTCGATATGGCCTTTAAGTAAGAAAAAAACGCCCTCAAAATAAGACCAAAAATGAGATTCGCAGAAAGAAGCGGGGAAAAACAGATAAACGCAGGAAAAACAAGTAAAAGCAAGAGAAACAAATAAAAAAGAGAAGAAAGGGGTTAATTTTTTAATAATTTTTTAGTCCATTAAGCCATACTGACATAGTTCCCTTGCCGCGATTGGCCCAGGTATAGTATGGGATTCCTTTAAGTGAGATCTCCTCCGTTTTCACATCGCCTATTTTGTATAGAGTATTTCCCCACTTCCCCTTTAGTTTTTCTCCGTTGCAGATCAGCATTTTGATCTTTTCTCCAGCGATTTGTGCATCTTGCACCCCAATTTTTTCATCGGTTTTAATCCAAATCTGACGAAAGTCCTCAATTTCGTTATCTTCCTCTTCAAAGCAATAGATGATCGGTCCTCGCTGGATTGACACCTTTCCGATATCTGCGCTCACTCGGGGGTTGGCATATACAAATTGGGGGGTCATTTGAAGATCTAATTCAATCTCATCCCCCTTTTTCCATTCTTTCTTGAGCTCTACATACCCCTTCCTAACTTCGGGTTCAAGCTTCTCCCCGTTCAATGTGAGGTTAAATGAATGTGTCCATTTTGGGATCCTCAACCACAATGAATTGGATTTTTGCCCCCCATTCGTCCCTTCATTTATCAAAAATTTTATCCGCCCGTCCCAGGGATAGGACGTGCGTTGGCTAATTTTTAACCCGTTGCTAAATTCAGCGTCATTTTCGCCGTAGAAATTCACCACTATATTTCCCGATTCGTCCTCGTTGTAAAAATAATCTCCTATGGAAGCAATCAGGCGTGCAATATTCGGCGGGCAGCATGAACACGTGAAAAACTTTTGCCGTTCATGGTAAGTGTGTTTCGCCTTGTCTTTATGTCCCTTCACATCGTAGGGTGCGACTTCTAGAGGATTTACATAAAAGAATTTCTCCCCGTCTAAACTGATTCCACTTAAAATTCCGTTGTAGAGGGCTTTTTCCATCATGTCCCCGTATTTTCCGTTGATCTCGGTTTTTGAAAGCCGATGGTTAAAAAATAACCAGGCGATTGCCGCACATGTTTCGGCATAGGCAGTTTCATTTGGGAGGTCGTATGGAAATGTCCATCCCTCATTCAAGTGGGTGGTCCCAATTCCCCCCGTTATGTACATCTTTTTGAGTGCGATGTCCTCCCATAAGGCTTTACAAGCATCTAAGAGATCTTGATCGTTTCTATCTATGGCAATATCGGCCATACCCGAGTAAAAGTAACACGCCCTCACACTATGGCCCATTGCCTCGTCTTGTTCTACTGCGGGCAAATGTGCTTGGTAGTAAGGGGGCTCGCCCGGCTTTGCAAAACCCCGTTCCATCATATCCATCATACCTTTGACAGGTTCACCCCGTTTTTTTGCCTCAATATCGAAATAATAGGGATATTGTCCGCGTTCGTCCACAAAATATTCTGCCAATTTCAAATATTTCTCTTTTTGGGTATGTTCGTAAAGACGAACTAAGGCCAATTCAATTTCTTCATGCCCCGGATATCCGGGAATTTGTCCCTCACCCTTTCCGAAGGTTTGGTCAATATAATCTGTGTACTTTTCCATGGCTTCTAGTAGCCGGTCATCGTCTAAATATTTTGAAACCGCCACGGCACTCTCTATTAAATGCCCCGCGCAATAGAGTTCATGGTCATCCCTCAGGTTTTTCCACCGATCTTCGGGTCGAACAACCGTAAATACAATATTGAGGTATCCATCTGGTTGTTGGGCTTGAACAATAAGATCTATTACCTCATCCACTCTTTCCTTCAATTGCTTATCGGGATGATGGTAAAGGGAATAAGCGGCCGACTCCAACCATTTTGCCACATCGGAATCCCAAAATTTGTGGGGTTTGGGCTTTTTCCCGGGGCTCCAATCGAGTTTAAAGGCTTCAATCCTTCCGGTTTCTTTGGATCGATCATATACCGCATATTCGGTTTTTTTGGCGTTTAATTCTTGCCTATTGGCCCAAAAACCCTTCTTAATATTTACATTCTTCATATCAACGCTACGAAAATTGTGCTTTTTCATAGCAAAAATCAATCAAAAAAAGGATAAAAACCAATTGCTTTCTTTTTGAAGATATTTCTTCAACTTTTCAGCGGGATTTCGATAGTTATTCAGCGGGATTTTGACAGTTTTCCCGAGTTTTTTCTATAGCTTTTCTATACTCTCTACGAACATAATTGGATAGTAGAGATCTGAACTCCATTCCACTTTGCCTATGACTTTCCATTCCTTATAATGTAGTTCAATTTCCGCGTTGAGCATCTCCCCATCTATGGTGGTGTAATCAAATTGATGTTTCTTTGAGTATTCATGAGACATGCCCTCCTTAGGAATCTTGAGGTTCACTTCGACCCGTTCCACAAATGGTTGACAACTTACACTGGCTTTCAATCCCTCGGCTATCTCTCTAAGTACATCAGGATCATTCTTAACGGGGGCTCCAAGCATCATATGAAAAATGGTGGATAGTTTTATGCCCAGTTCAAAGATTGCCCGTTCTCGTATTGAAACACTATCATCAAAATATCTCTCGGCTAATTTTTCCATATTATATTTATAAGAGATGTTTTAAAAAAATGTTCGCTTTAATCAGGTTTCATTTGTTTCCTTTTTTTGTCCTTCCTCAACATTGAAGCCTCTTTTTCAAATTAGGTGTGAGTAAACTATTCTCACTAATGTTTAAATCTTGTAGAAATTCTTTCCATTGCTCTCTTGTTTTTATTTCGCTCAATCGATGTGCATCTGATCCCAGTGCATAGGTAAGGGAGTATCTTTTTGCTCGTTTATACAAATAATGGATGAAATCTTTACGGGTATTTTCTCCCGCAATGATCCTTTCTTGTGCTTCGGTATCTGATTGATAGTAGTCCCAATGAGATTTGTGAATTTCTAACGCGGTATTCGTGTTTTGCAAGGCTTCCAACACTTCGTCTAATCTCTCAAAAATTTTTTGTGGTAGATATCCCATTCCTGCAACGAATTTATAAATGTGGGCTAGTATTTTAGGTCCCTCTATGATATCCTTGTTAACATATAGAGCCCGGATTTGCATATCTATTACTTTGTCAAATTCTTTTAAGATTTTGTCCTCTTTTTTGGGAAATTGTTTAAGCCAATACCGTATTTTGTATTTTTTTTTATACAGTCCCGTGAAGGGTTTTCCTTTATGAACGTGTTCAGCAAACAGAAAATAATCTAACAATTTTATAACTCGAGGGTGTATGCCCAATTCTCCCTTTAGGTTATAGATCGATACTTCCATTCCAACCAGCCCCTTTTTCTGAAGCCCCAGATCTTTTTGGACTTTTTTGTATTCGGGAATAAACTTCTCGGGTTTTGTATAAATCTTGTTATGGGAATGATCGGAAACTCCAAATCCGTCTAAATTGCACTCTTGAATTCGTTCCCAAATGTCTCTATAGCCATAAATTCCTTTTCTTTTGCAACATCTTGAATATTTACTATGGATATGGAAATCAAAATACGGCATTAGGTAATCAAATAATTTGCAGAAAAAAAACTTTCATTTCTTTGTTGTGCAAACATAATTATTTTCAGGATTGTTTAAATTTATTACTCCAGTAATTTGTACGTTCAATGTAATATCCTCCATACCTTTAAAGGGGTATTTTGCCAATATTCTCTGCTATTTTATTGGTGGTCTATGAAGAATTACGAAAGTAGGCAGTCTATACCCATTTTTTCCCTCGTATCATCCGGAAGGCGGTTCGCAATCTTCCAAAAAAGGATTTTTTGTTTCTGTGAATTTCCTCGTGAAGGTCTTCCCTCGTTTCGGGGATATCTACAGGATCGTCTTTATGGACAAGTTCCATTGCATCCACTGGACAGCTTGGGACACACACACCACAACCTATGCAGCGTGTTTTATCCACGATTGCGTGTTCATTTATGCTAATTGCGCTTGCGGGACATCTCGATTTGCATATTCCACATGCTGTGCATAAATCGGGGTCGTTTTTGGTGTAATAATGAGATGTCCAGTACTCTGCAGGTCTGTTGATGTTTCTGATCATGCTTAGAAGTCCACAACAGCAACTGCAACAACTACATATACTTTCTGCCTTCTTATAATTCGAGGGCTGCAGAACTAATCCCGCCTCTTGATTTCTTCTCAAGATTTCGATGGCTTCGTCTTTGGTGATGTCAATCCCCATATCCAGTTCTTTTATTAAATCTCCAAGATCTCCCATAACCAAACACACGTGGAAGTCTTCATTCACTTTGCACGGCTGATTTTGTGCTTTCTTAACTTCCCGGCATGGACAGTTTATCTTTAGGAATGGGGGTTCAGCGTTTTCCACCAACTTTTTGACATCGTTGAAAGGAGCAACGTAATGTTCTGGTGTGACTGCCGACTCTATGGGGATGGTACGATGTTGGGATGGATAAATGTTTAAGAGACTTAATTGATACATGGGATCGCGCGTTATCTTTTTGTGAAGTTTTGAAAATTTTTCGGTCATATTTCCCGTCTGGAGTTCAAAT
>CAZEPC010000379.1:0-4909 GCA_964513765.1 uncultured archaeon | reverse complement strand
CAAAAATAATATGAAATTTTATTTAGCCCATTAGATCAATTTGGTTTACTTCTTATGCAAATAAATGGTGAATGTTTAGATTAGTTATAAAATAAGAGAAATGAGCATTTTAATAGAAGAGTCAAAGAAGTATTTCTGGAAAATGAGAAAAAATATCCTCAATTATTCGGCCACTTTTTCATCAGATTCTTCGGCCGAAGCTTTTCCTTTACTTCTACTTTTTTGTTTTAACCGTAGTTCTTGTCTTCTTCTTGAGACACTCATCTGAAAATCAATATCTTGGGCATAACGAACCGTTAAATCGTCGATTTTTTTATTCACTTCTTCATCGGTGAGCTCCTCGGGTATCTTAATCCCACCGAAAATGGGGATTTCACCAAGTTCGTTAATGAAAGATTGCAACATCTCAGGTAATACATCTTTGCGATCCTTAATGATAGTATCATACTTTTCCTTCAAGATCTCGTAATCCTTCCGCGAGGCAAACTGACAGAGCATGCATTTTTGAAATCGGTTTCGGAGAAGGGTGAGAATCGCTAAGCCCACAATGAATCTTCGGGATTCTATGAGATCCTTAGATATATCCGTCTCAGCCTTATAAAATCTACATAGATACATAGTTCTAATGAAATAAGGAGGAATGATACAAAAGTTGCGCACCACCCAAAAGGGATTAATATCATAGGGAGGTTGTTCCTTAATATAATAATAGACAATCCGGCCTTTCCTCTCTTTTCCAAGGACTCCCTCTTTATCTAGCTGGTTAAGATATGTAGAAACGGTGGATCTGGCAATTTTCTTAAAGAAACCTTCGTAATATTTCTCGATATTGGTAGTGGTTAATTGTTCCTTGTCGATAAAGTCGCACCCCAAAAGAATGCCTAATATGTGGTTTTCATGAAGACGGCCGGTTCGAATACCCTCATCTTCATAAAGGTCATTCCTTACAACCCAAGAGTCCGCCAGCTCTGGCGCAATCTCATCAATAATCTCTTGAATTTTGTCTAAATCTACTTCAAAGGGAGGTGCCATTATACATAAAAAAATCATGCTGTAAAAAATAAACTTTGGTATTATGAATCGACAAGTTTCAACAAAATGTAAAAAAACCAGATTTTTTGTTGTTAGAAGATACAATTCACAAATAAGCAACATTTCGGAAAAACCAAAAAAAGCATAAACCAGAAAAACACAAAATAACAGCCGAAATTTAGAAAAGGATAAAACACAATAAGAAAAAACAGCAAACACAATCGAAATTAGTTTTTCATTAGTTCATAATCAATTTAAAGGAACAAATTTCAAAAGGACTCACTGAAAATTCGATTTTATTCTCGGATGGATCCCAAGAGATTTCTTTTTCATTTTCTCTTTCTAAAAGATCCACCCCTTTAACATTGGTAATCTTATCCTTCAAGAGTTTCGGCAGTTTTAAGTATGCACTGGTTTCCCCATCACCACGACATCCCATTTTTTCAGCACATCGGACTATTAAGGAGCCATCTCTTTTCCACTCCCCGTATTTGAATATATTCACAGAAATATTTGGGGAAGATTCAAATTTTAATTCCTCATTTCTAAACAAGAGGGAGGAATCCAAATCCTTTCCCATTTTAAAAACAAGTACGGGGCAATTATAAGAATCAGCCCTTTGTTTGAGATTGGGATCGCTATATATACCTCCTCTATGGGGAAGTATCCCAAACCTGCAGCTGATCGGTCGCAAGCCCACATTTTTCGGTACCTCGGAATTATCCAAATTCCTCCGGAGTTCTCGTTCGATTTGCACCCATGAGGCGGAGGTGGGGTTCGGGTATATGGCGGATTTATGAAGGGTTACATTTAGATCGTCCCCATGGAGAGTATCATAAGCATATTTTCCCTCGTTAATAAAGGTCAAGCCCCATTTCTCCTCCGGAGTACTCATATCCACAAATTTGTGCATAAGCTTTTCATAACGTGCTTTATCGCGTAATGTCTCCGGGTGAGTCTTTCTTTTTAAATCGCAATACATCTGTTCCGCAACGGTATATTCTGCATCGGTGGTGGTATCAATCCCAATTTTGAGTAAAACATCCGGTTGCTTCCAATTCACAGCCCAGAGAATGTGAAGCATGGGATCATTTTTAAAAAGGCGGTGAATTCGGGTAATTTGACTCTCCGCTTTACCCACAATTCGGGAAACCCGAAGGGACACAAAAACCGGACCTTGATCGATTACTTCAACCTCTACATCTTGGCAATTATTCAAGGTAACAGGATGTTTCCAATACTTTCTTTTCAAGTCCCACGCAGGGTACCGTTCGGTATGTGCGGGTTCCTCAAACCCTTTCGTAAGCAGATTTTGATCACCCTTAATTAAGTTTCCATCTATATTTAAACCATCCGAGAGTAGTTCAACCAATGCTCCGGTCTTTTTATTAATTTTAAGTGAGGTAAGGGAGTTTGAAATTTGAATCGTTTCATCTCCTTCACTATCTACTCTGAGATGTGTTTGAACTTTAGATTGATCAAAATTATCTGAGAGGATTTTAATTGAATATAATATGTTCCCGTCTGCGCTTATGGATCCATGAGGATTAATCCACCAGCCGGCCGATCTATTATCCAAAATATCGCCAGGTTCGGCTGCAACAGGTTGTCCGATGATTTTTACATCATCATCTTTTCCCGATCCATCTTCTTTTCTCAACCCGCCTTCTTTTCTCAATACCATATCTTGATCCTTTTCCAAGGGATATAATTCGATATAGGGCGGTTTTCCCTCATCATCAAGAGAGATTTCAGCATTTATTGAGGTTATGGGTAGAAAAATAGGTTCATCCCGGGAAAAGGAGAGTGTATTTTGGAGAAGAACCAAGGGATCCCCAAAATCCCTCCTCATTTTTAAAGTGTCATGATTTGGGTCCATCCCACTTTCGTACCGCCCCCCGAAAATCTCGGATTGGATACCTTCCAGCATTGAATTTAATTCGTCCCAAATATAGGGTATATCATCAAGAACCTCTGGAATGCAGCTTCCGGGCAAAATATCGTGGAATTGAATCAATAATAATTTTTTCCAAGCCCTCTCTAGAATCTCATAGGGAAATTCGTATTTTTCATCAAGTAAAGATTTAAAAGTTGCCAGCTTTTCGGTGGCCAAAATTAAATTTTCCAATCTTCTATTATGCCGCTTTACTTCCGGATGTGTAGTGAATGTCCCTCGATGGGTTTCTAAATACAATTCATCCTTCCAGGTGGCCAGTCTGTTGGAATAGGTTTGGATACATTCAAAAAATGCATGTAATCCTGCCCATTTGAATTCCCCACCTATTTTCATGTTTTTAGCCCCGAGGATCATCCCCCTCATTTCCGCAACCTCTTGATGGGTGGGACCGTGCCCCCCATCGCCCTTGCCCACAAAAGCCGCCAATGCTTTCAAGGGCATTTCTTTATCCAGGGCCTTTTCCAGATCTTCTTCAATAGAGTCTTCATAATCCCATTCTTGCTTAGAACCCTCCTTGAGGCAATACCTATATTTGCCGTACTTATCATATTCATCAAAAATTCCCCAGCCATCTTTATTACAAACGGCCAAGATTTTACTGCCATCGGGGCTTTTCCACCAAAAATGGATAAAGGGAAAGATATTTTGTTTGCACCATGTCATTTTTTGGGTCTTCATCCCCATAGCCCCGCTTTTCGCTAGGATTTGGGGAAGTCCCACATTGTAGCCGAAACTGTCCGGAAACCATTCATATTGGGGCATGAAATCTTTTCCAAAAAGATCACGGAATTTTTTCATTCCGTAAAAACGGGATCGTACAAAAGATTCTCCTGAAGGCAGCATACAATCTGTTTCCACCCACGAACCACCAACAGGCTCAATTTTGTCTTTTTTGACCCATTTTTTAATCTTTCTCAGTAAAATCGGATCGTGTTCCTCAATCCATTCTAATATTTGGGGAGAGCTGAATAAGAATTTGAAATCGTTTTGATCTGGAAAGTATTCACAATGTTGAACGGCTTTTTTTAGGGTTTTAACCGCCTTTTTATGGGTTTGTTCGATTCTCCATTTATATGCCATATCCAAATGTGACTCCCCCGCAAAATGTACCTTAACATCATTAAGATCCATATATGGGGTAAAGTTTTCCATTCGATTTTTCACCATATCCTTCATATCATCCAAAAAGTCTGGATCGGATGGAAGATCTTCAAGCCATAATTTTTTCGTATAAGGATCATCTAACTCCTTCTCTTCAAAGGTTTTAGGATTAAGCCGGACATTTCCGCTGTATTCTCCTTTATGCCATCGTTTTTCATTAACCATGATATAATATTTTCAAAATTCTCATTTAAATTAAAATCATGAGATCCCAAAAAGAGGGAAAAAATTCATATGAAAAAATGAGAGAGGAAAATGTGAAGATTCTATAATAAAAATATGTTTTTTGAGGGGATTTCAACATAAAAAAAGGAATAATGTTCTAAACCCCGAATAATAAGGATATAAAATTAATGGTTTTCATGCGAAGAAAGAAAGAAAAGAACGGGAATCATGAAAGAAAGGAGTTTTAGATCCCAGTATTTTATGGAGATCTCCAAAAACCTACACCTCATATAGTAATTATTAGGGAAATATTTATTAAAGCAAAAACAAAAATAATCTTAGTCACTTCGAGTGTATAAGTGAATTAGATTACACAAATGTGAATTATGAAATACTATAATATATTAGGTGTTAAATGATATGGTAAAAAAATACGTAGTTCCTGAAGATAGACCCTTTTTCCACGGTGATTTTTGGCCCAAAGGCGTCCCTAAACAATTGGATTATGATTATGACCTTAACCTCCGAGATGTTTTAGAAGATGCCGCTCAAAAATGGCCAGATTGGAATGCAATGCACTTTATCAAGAAATGG
>CAZEPC010000378.1:0-4923 GCA_964513765.1 uncultured archaeon | reverse complement strand
TATTTTGGGTTGGGAAAAACATCCAAGATTCATTGTGGGGATGAGCGGAGGGATTGACAGCTCTCTTGTTGCCAGTTTGTTGGTCCATACGCTGGGAAAGGAACATGTGTTTGCTGTTAATATGCCCACAAAATACAACACGGAGAAAACAAAAACTGCTGCTAAATCCGTAGCAGATGGGCTAGATATTCCATATCTTGTCGTATCCATTCAAGATATTGCTGATAAGATTACAAAGACCATCGAGGATGCCCACTTTCCCAATAAAAAAAAATCATTATCACAGCTAAATAAGGAAAACATCCAAGCGAAAATAAGGGGAACCTCGATTTTATCTAATTTGGCTGCTAAATATGATGCATTCTTTACCAATAACGGAAATAAATTGGAGATCGCATTAGGGTATGCAACTTTATACGGCGATGTGGGCGGGGCCTTCGCACCGATTGGAGATCTTACCAAAGTAGAAACCTATCAAATGGCTCAATACTTAAATGAACACATTTTTCAAAAGGAGGTAATTCCCTCCGAACTGATACCAGATCAATTTTATCGTTTTTCTGAGGATCAAATCCCTCCCAGTGCGGAACTAAAAGAAAATCAGATCGATCCCATGAAATTTGGCTATCACGATGCGATTTTGGAGGCGTTTACCGACTTCAAGAAAAAGGGACCAGAAACGATTGCTCGGTGGTATTTGGATGGAGAAATGGCCGAGAATCTCAACATTTCAAATAATTTACTTAGAAGATGGGACATTGATAAACCAAAGGTATTTATAGAGGATCTTGAGTGGTTTACCAGACTCTTTTATCAAAATATATATAAACGGGTCCAAGCCCCACCAATTATCATTACCTCTAAATCTTCATTTGGATTTGATATCAGAGAATCGCAAATTCCTTGGATCCCAACGAGTGAATATCATCGATTGAAAAAAAAGATACTCGGGATGGAAAAGTATGGAACCTAAACAAAAATCTTAATGTAATTACTTCTATATTGTCAAAGGATTTTCATATTAGGTGTGAGGAATTAATCCATACATATCATCAGAAATTATCAATTCTTAGAAGAAAAAATTTAGTTTTTATTGCAAAAAATACTTTAGAATGTGAGAAAATTTGAATAAAATCGTAAAAAAGCGCTTTTTAAATGATGCTCATAGTTTATTTGAAATGAAGATTGAAGCACCATTGGTGGCAAAAAAAGCTCATGGTGGCAACTTCGTCATAGTGAGGCTTCATAAAAAAGGAGAAAGAGTACCTTTGACCGTTGCAGACTATGATAGAGAAAAAGGAACTGTATCAATAGTTGTCCAACCATTAGGAAAATCAACCCAATACATGGCAACTCTAGAAGAAGGGGAACGTATCTTGGACTTTGTAGGGCCCTTAGGGAAGAAAGCCCATATTGAAGAATATAAAAATCCCGTTGTTTTGGTGGGTGGTGGTGTTGGTATTGCCCCGATATATCCCCAAGCGAAAGAACTTAAAGAGGCTGGAAATGAGGTGATCTGTATTATCGGTGCCCGGAATGAGAAGCTTCTATTTTGGCAGGATAAACTGAAGAATGTTTCCGATGAGTTAATCATTTGTACCGATGATGGTTCAGCAGGAAGAGAAGGATTTGTAACAGATGCATTAAGAGATTTAATGAAGCAAAAAGAACTAAGTCGTGTGATTGCAATTGGTCCGTTGATTATGATGAAGTTTGTGGCGGAACTTACCCGGGGGGAGAAAGATCTACCAAAAGTTCCAACTACTGTTTCTCTTAACCCAATAATGGTCGATGGTACCGGGATGTGCGGTGGATGCAGATTTAGCACATTGGATGGTCAGGTTAAGTTTGCTTGCGTGGACGGTCCAGATGTGGATGGCCATAATGTTGATTTTGATAATCTAATTTCTCGGAATAGTCGATTTGAATGTGAGGAAGAGGAATGTCTTACCCACTATGAAGAACATGCATGTAAATTAGATGATAAAATAGAAGAACTTGAAGAAAAATAAGAGGATTCGAAATATTATGGTAAAGAAAAAAATTATTAAAGAAAGAACCGAAATGCCGTGTCAGGATCCGGTTGAACGGACTAAAAACTTTTCAGAGGTTGCTCTTGGATATACTGAGGAAATGTCTTTGAAAGAGGCCGAGAGATGCCTCCATTGCAAGCATAGAAATTGCGTAAAGGGTTGTCCTGTTGATGTTCCTATTCCAGAATTTATTGAAAAAATTGAGGAACACGATTTTGATGGGGCCTTTGAAGTTATTTATGGAAAAAATGTATTACCCTCCATATGTGGCAGGGTGTGCCCTCAAGAGAATCAATGCGAAGCTATGTGCACTATGGGAAAGATAAAAGGTTCGAGGCCGGTTGCAATTGGAAGATTGGAACGTTTTGTGGGCGATAGAGCACGTGAAAGGGCTCGGTTTTGTGAGGAAGGAGATCCAGAACCCTATTGTATGCCAGAAGTCGAAAAGAAAGATAAAAAAGTGGCAGTTATTGGTTCTGGTCCCGCGGGTGTTACTTGTGCTTCCGAGCTTGCGAAAATGGGATATGACGTGACCATATTTGAAGCCTTTCATAAGGCAGGTGGAGTTCTTGTGTATGGGATTCCCGAATTCCGTCTCCCCAAAGAAATTGTAAGGGAAGAGGTTGAAAAGCTAAAAGAAATGGATGTTCAGATTGAATATAATCGCGTTATTGGAAAAATTTTGGAGTTGGAAGATCTTCGAGATATGGGATATGAGGCGTTTTTCCTGGGCATTGGTGCTGGTGTACCAATCTTTCTTAAAATACCGGGCATTGAACTTAATGGGGTTCTAAGTGCGAATGAATTTCTCACAAGGGTCAATTTAATGGAAGCCTATAAATTTCCGGAAACTGATACTCCCGTAAATGTCGGGAATCGGATTGCGGTTATTGGTGGTGGGAATGTTGCGATGGATAGTGCCAGGACGGCTTTACGCTTGGGTGCGGAGAAAGTGATGGTTATTTATCGGAGATCAGAAAAGGAATTGCCTGCCCGGAGAGAAGAATACGAGCATGCGGTGGAAGAAGGGGTGGAATTTCATTTCTTGCGTAATCCTGTAGGGATTAAGGGTGATAAAGATGAGTTTGTAGAGTCAATTGAGGTCATCAAAATGAAGCTCGGAGAACCCGATGAATCAGGAAGAAGAAGACCGCTTAAGATCCCGGATAGCGAATACGAAATTCCCGTTGATAACGTGATAATGGCAATAGGTACGAGAGCTAATCCTTTACTTCCAAAAAATACAAAAGGACTGGAATTAAATAAATGGGGCTATATTAAAGTTAATGAAGATATGCGAACCTCGATCCCAGACGTTTTTGCTGCAGGTGATATTGTTACTGGTGGTGCAACGGTAATATCTGCTATGGGTGGGGGAAAAAGAGCTGCTAAACAAATTGACTGTTTTTTGAATAGTAATTAAAATTGCTTTTTTCCAAATTTCTTTTTTCTATAATCGAAAAGAGAATAAAAAAGAAATGGATATAGAATAATTAATCTTATTGAAAAAAAGATATAGACTACTGGTTTAGGATTTAAATTAACTAAATCCTCCATAAATTGAGCTATCTCGAATATAACTATAGTTATCAATAAAATTATTCTTTTTGTTTTTCTTTCGGACGAATATTTTGTAGATGTTATAATATAAAAAATTTCAAAGAATAGCATTGTAATGTATATAAATATCTCGAATTTCTTTTGATCACTAATCCAATATTGATTAACTATGACCAAAATAAAAATAATTATAAAAAATGCTGCAAACATTAAGAGAAGTTTTTTTTTCCGATCCTTTTTCAATTCTGTATCTGAGAAGAGATATAATAATAAAAAGGGCAAAAATCTAATGATTGAAGTGTGATTGTCTTGATATGTTATGAAGCTTGGAATTATAAAAGATAAGCATGATATTAGGATAAAATTATTTTTCTCGATGTTTTCAAATTTTGTATAAATTAAAATAGAGTATATTGAAAGAACTGCTATTTGGATAATAAATTGATAAGATATTGAAATTTCGCCAAATAGAGAAAACCAAGAATTATAAAGTATATCAAGCAATGGAGCATAACTATTTCCCGTTGATTGCCGTGATGCATGAATAAATATTCCCTTAAAATAGGAGTTATAATTAAATAAAATAAATGGAAGGGAAATTAAGATAAAAAAAAGACCTATTATCCCCCAATAGTAAAAAATCTGTTTAAATTTTGATTTTTTAAGAAAATAAAGAGAGATTGGGATTAAAAAGAAAATAGGAAATATTTTAAACATAATTCCAAAAGAAAGAATTAACGCAGAAAAATTATATAATTCTCTTAAAAATAAATCTAAAGCCACTAAAAGAAAAAATATTGAAATTGAATCATTTTCTCCATGTTTCAAAAAATGCCAGTGAATTGGGAAAAAAAAATAGAGAATAGGTACTAGCCAATGACTAGTTTCATCTTTTTTGGGGGATAGAACTTTTGAAATTCTCTTCAATAGGAAAAAAATTCCAACATCAAATAACCCAAATACAAGTTTTATTGAGAAAATAGTATTTACTCCAAAAAAACCCAATAATCCCATAAAAATGAAATAAAATGCAGGATATTTCACATAAGGATCATTTTTTACATAAGGATTATACTTTAGTGCATTTGTATGTTCAAGGTATGCACTATAATCTATAAGGACAAATTTAGTATTACATGCATTTAAAAAAACAATCAATAGTAATATGATAAGAATGATGATTGTTTTTTTCTCAATTTTTTTCCACATAATAACTACTCATCGAAATTTTTCTGGATTACACTAAAATTAATTTGTTTTTTATTATGTATAAGTTCTTTTTTTTTCTTTTTTATTTGTTTTTTGAGAGAGTAAAATGAGCTTTTTATTT
>CAZEPC010000377.1:0-4938 GCA_964513765.1 uncultured archaeon | reverse complement strand
CAAAGGTTCATTTTGTTCATTTTTTTTATCTGAAGAGGTTTTTTCGGCTTTTTTTGAATCTTTTTCTTGCGAATTGGTTTCATTCTCGGCCGAATCCGTTTCTTTCTGTTTTTCATCTTTTTGTTCCATTTCTTTTGCCGTCATTAGCCTCAAAGTAGCTTTTCTTTAGGCAAAATAAAAATCTTATCAAAAGATCTTCTAATATAATAAAATGGAACAATTGTTTTAGAGAAATCAAATAGAGAAAAACCAAGAAAATAAGAAAGAAAAAACAAGATCTTCGGTGTTAATATCAAAACCTATGAATATAATTTCTTACACGTAATCTTTATATTCTGGAATATAGTCCTTATCCATAAGGGTCTTAGTCATTTGGTGGGATTTATTTATGATGTTGTCTGCTTTTTGGAAGAGCTCTTCCTCGGATAATTTAATCTTGGCAATTCCTTGCTCTATTGCTTTAAGTCCAACTGCTACGGCTTCTCTAACAAAAACTGTTCTCTCTTCCATAGTTGGTATTATATTAGTTTCAGAAAGTCCTTCTTCACTTTCTTCCGCCACCTTTGCTAATTCCTCGGCGGCCGCAATACACATCTCATCCGTAATCGTACTTGCTCTTACATCGAGGGTACCTCTGAATATTCCCGGAAATCCTAAAGAATTATTTACTTGGTTTGCAAAATCAGATCGTCCAGTGGCGGTAATTCTTGCTCCCGCCTCCTTCGCGTCCCAAGGGAAAATCTCCGGTACTGGATTTGCACAAGTAAATACAATTGAATCATCCGCCATGCTGGAAATCCATTCTGGTTTTATTACATCCGGTCCAGGTTGTGAGAGTGATATTAGTACATCAGCGCCTTCTAAGGCATCCGATACTTTTCCTTTTATCTGTTCTGGATTACTCTTTTGAACAATTTCATATTTATAATTATCGGGATTTTGGAGATCTTTTCTTTCTTTATGAAGGATTCCCTTAGAATCGACAAAAACTGATTTGCCCATATCAAAACCAGCCGATTCTAGTAATCTTTGGATCGCGAAATTACTGGCACCGATTCCGTTAAATACTATCTTTACATCTTTTCTTTCCTTCCCCACCACTTTAAGGGCATTTACTATTCCTGCAAGAGTGACACATGCAGTCCCCTGCTGATCATCGTGCCATACGGGTATATGCACATCCGGATCATTTCTTAATGTATCTAGCACCTTGAAACATTTTGGTTTGGAGATATCTTCCAAATTAATCCCTCCAAATGTGGGTTGAATTAATTTTACAAAATTTATAATATCTTCCGCCTCTAAATCAGGTCCAATGCAAAGAGGAAATGCATCAACTCCGCCTAAATATTTAAATAATAGGGCCTTACCTTCCATTACCGGCATACCTGCTTCTGGTCCGATGTCACCCAATCCTAAAACCCGAGTTCCGTCTGAGACGACCGCCACATAATTCCATTTGCTGGTATGTTCATAGACTTTTTCTGGATTCTTATGGATGTCTTTACAAGGGGCAGCTACTCCCGGACTGTACCAGATCCCAAAATCCTGGTATGAACGAATTGAGCACCGCGGCATGACTTGTACTTTACCCTTGTAGAAAGGATGCATATTAAGTGCATTTTTCGCGGGTGCCTTTGATTTCTCAATCAGTTCTTCTTTACTAAGTTTTTTTTTAGACATATAAAATCACTCTAAAAAACGCCACTTCAAATAAAAAGCTTTTAGCCCACTTTTTCGGAAAAAATCATAAAATACTTTAGAATTTCCGAGATCGATCATTTTTTGCCATGATTTTTATGTAAAATTACATTAAAAAAAAATGAAATTATTTTTTACTCTAATTTCCTCAAAATAAATAATCAATTGTTTCTTATTAAAAAACACTACGATAACTAAGAATTGAGGTTAAAAAATATGTCAGATGAAGAAAAAAAAACATATGTACAATTTGATGATTTGTTAAAGTTTGAAAGGGATGCCTTTGAAGCTATGGGCGTTCCAAAAGATGATGCCAAGATTTGTGCCGATGTTCTTTTTGAAGCGGACAGAAGGGGTATTGATTCCCATGGTGTGGGAAGGTTATTCATGTATTATGTCCGGATCAGAAGAAAGCAACAAGAAGCAGAAACTAAGATTGATGTGATTAAAGAAAAGCCCGGCATTATTAGCTTAGAGGCAAATAATGGGATGGGAATGCCAGTATCTCACTTTGCTATGGAAAAGGCTATTGAAAAGGCAAAAGAATGCGGTATCGGGATGGCAGTTGTGGGCGAATCCAATCATTATGGGATTGCCGGCTACTATACTTTACTGGCTGCTGATAATAATTGTATCGGATTTTGCGGAACTAATGCTCGACCCAGTATTGCACCCACATGGGGTTTGGAACCAAGATTGGGTACCAATCCCCTTACAATTGCGCTCCCCACGAATCTTGATTTTCATTGGTTTGCGGATCACGCAACCAGTATTGCCCAGAGAGGAAAGATTGAGCAATATGCACGTGAGGGCAAAGATATTCCTCAAGGCTGGGTAATTGATATTAATGGGGAAGAGCCAACTAATGCTGATGAAATTCTCCAAGCGATGTTAAAGAAAAAAGCCGCATTGAATCCATTAGGTGGTTCTGAAGAAAAAACTGGATCTCATAAAGGCTATAATTATGCAACTCTTGTTGAAATTCTTTCCGCGGGACTTTGTTCGGCCAATTTCCTTACTCACACCCTAGGATTTGAAGAAAAAGATGGTAAAAAGGAGTTTAAACCGTATAGATTGGGTCATTTCTTTATTGCAATTGATATTGAAGCTTTTGTAGATATTGAAAAATTTAAAGAGAAAGTCACTCAAATCTTCAAGGAAATCAAGACTGCCAAGGTTTCTCCAAAATCCCCTGGTAAAAAGATATGGGTTGCAGGTGAGAAAGAATTTGAAACCATTAAAAACCGATCCGAAACGGGAGTTCCTATTGCTGCAGCCACCCAATTGCAACTATTACAAATGGCGGATGAACTGGATATGGATCTTTCCCAATATAATATTGATTGGAAGGTTGAATACACACCTGGAGAAGCAGACGCACAAGGTTGGTAATCTTCTATTTGAAATTTATATTGTTTTTTAATACTTTTTTGGTTTTTTGCATAATCTTATTTCTATTTTTGTAAACTTTTTTCCATTTTATGATCGATTCCCATCAACAATCTTTTTTTTATTGAAGATTATGTAATGCGAAGTGGGGAATTCTTATCATATAATTACATTAAAACCTTCCAAGACTGACCCAACCGATTAAAAGCAAAATATTAACTTTATTGATCGTTTTTTCCTTATTAGTGATAATACAATGAATGAAACAAAACCCTATGATATTGCAATTATAGGAGCGGGTTGTGTCGGGACTTCTGTTGCCCAGAGATTGGCAAATTATCAAGTAAATACTGTACTTATAGAGAAAGAATCGGATGTGTCAATGGGAGCGACCAAAGCAAATTCAGGAATTATTCATACTGGTTATTTCACATCAGAAGGTTCCATGAAAGAAAAAATGAACCTAAAAGGTTATCCAATGTTTGATGAGATTTGTGAACAAGTGGGTGTGGATTTTGACCGGATTGGGGCTCTTTTCTGTGCTGTTGACGAGAAGGAATCTCAAGTCTTAAAAAATGAATATAAAAAATCGACCGACCGCGGAGTTAATGTAGAATTTATCGAAGATAAGGAGAAAATTCAAGAATTAGAACCGCAATTGACCGATGATGTGTGCTGTGTTCTCCATTATCCCGATGCGGGCATCATCGTTCCATTTGAACTGTGCGTTGGGTTAACAGAACATGCTGTGGTGAATGGTGTTGATCTAAAGCTTAACTGGGAAGTTGGGTTTATTGAAAAGAAAGGAGATCTGTATCATATTCACTCCATTGATAATCGTACCATTACAGCAAAAACTATTGTAAACGCTGCGGGGCTTTTTTCCGATAAGATTGCCCAAATGGTTGGAATTAATGAATATCATATTATTCCAAGGAGGGGTGAATACATTTTATTCGATAGGGATTCCATGCCCTTGAAAAAGATTCTCTTCCCAACCCCTACACCCGAAACCAAAGGGATTGTAATTGCTCCCACCATGCATAATAACTTTTACATAGGCCCAAATGCCAATAAAGTCGATTCTAAAGAATCAAAGAATACAACTGCTGAAGGGTTGAATGAAATTATTTCGGGTGGAAGTAAATTAGTCGGGAATTTACCCTTAAAGAAAACAATTACAAATTTTGCGGGATTAAGGGCCACCGAAAAATATAGACACGATTTTGTGGTTCAAAAAGATGCACCCCAATTTGTGAACGCTGTCGGAATCGAATCTCCGGGGCTTTCATCTTGCTTAGCAATTGCCAAAAGAATCGAAAATATTCTGCAAGAGGATTGTGGATATGATTTTCTCAAGAAAACGAATTATAAAGAAAAAAGAAAAACTCCAATCCGCCTCGAGGATCTCTCAGAAGAAGAATTGGCTGAGATGATAGAGAAAAATCCTCAATGGGGCAATATGATCTGTCGGTGTGAACATGTGACCGAAGCCGAGATTGTCAATGCGTGTCATTCACCTATTCCTTGCACGGACGTAGATATGGTTAAGCGAAGATTAAGGGCTGGAATGGGAAGATGTCAAGGAGGATTTTGTAGACCTAAGGTGATGAAAATTATTTCTCGGGAGAGAAATATGATTTATGAACAAGTGACAAAAAAGGGAGGCAATTCAAAAATCGTCACGGGTAGAACAAAGAATATGACCTCTACTATATACGATAGGGAGGAACTCCTCTAATTTATTGGTGATTATGATGAAAGGAAAGAAAAAGATTCAAAATTATGAAACAGATGTTGCCGTAATTGGAGGTGGACCTGCCGGAATGGCGGCTGCCTTAAAAGCCC
>CAZEPC010000376.1:0-4948 GCA_964513765.1 uncultured archaeon | reverse complement strand
GTCGCACGTCCAGTTCTGCTAAACAGGGGGATTTATAAATCCCCTTGATTTATGTCCTAAAAACCAAATATATTTAGGTAAAAAAAAAGAAAATGAACATTAGCCGACAAAAAATAAAAAAATAGATTAAAAATGGAATATTTAAATATTGTTTTTGCTGTTAAAAGATAGAGAAGGTATTAGAAGGTATATAAGGGTATTTAAGGAAGGAACTCCACGGAAAAACCCGGTTAATACTAATCACACTTGGGAAAGATAAAAATGGGAGAATGGGACAATTTTGGTTGGATTTTCAAAAATACTTTATGTCCAATGGCAATCATCAAAGCATTGAGGGGAGAAGATGGGAGAATTGTTGATTATATTGTGCTTAACACTAATAAATCATATAGATCGCTAATGAATATTCCCGAAAATGTTTTGGAACAATATAAATCCGTCAAAGATATAATCTCTAAAGTTTATGAGAGACAAAATATCAACTTAATTTTTGAGAAGATTCAAAACATCCTAAAAAGTGGAGCTCCTAAAGAATTAATACAAGAATTTCCCACCCTCAACAAAAAAATAAAGATGGAGCTTATTCCGAAAGATAATGATGTATTTGCAGTAATTCTAAAAGATATTACTGAAGAAAGTAAATTACGAAAAAAGATTTCAAAAACCAAAGAAAAGCTAAATACTGCAATTTCAAGTTCCAATATTGGATTATGGGATTGGGAAATACAAACAGGTAAGGTTGAATTTAATGAAGAATGGGCAAAAATGCTAGGATTTTCATTGGATGATTTAGAATTTAATTATAAGGAATGGGAAAAAAGAGTCCATCCCAATGATCTTTCCGAAACATTAGATCGTCTTAATGAACATTTAGAGGGTAAAACTCCAAAATATCGCTCAATTCATCGTTTAAAAACAAGAGATGGAACATGGAGGTGGATTTTAGATACTGGGAAAGTTGTAGAATGGGATGATAATGGAGATCCTGTCAGGGCAGTTGGAACACATTCTGATATAACAGATTATATGGAGATGCAAAAAAGGCAATTAGAAACGGAGAAAAAATATAAACGCCTGATGGAGGCTGCACCTATCGGCGTTGGAGTTGTGGTCGATAAACATCTTGTCTTTTTGAATCGCGAAGGATTGGATATTATGGATGCAAATTCTCTGGAGGAGATCAATCAAAAAGAAGTTTTTGAATATGTTCATCCTGAAGACCGACCTAAGGCGAAACAAAGAGTAAATTCTATATTGGAAAAAGGAGGGAAAGCACCCCCTATCCATGAAAAATTTTATACCACAAAAAATCGATTAATTTATGTAAGAATTACTTCTGTTCCGATCACTTATGAAAATAAAAAAGCGGTACAAATCATATTCAAAGATATTACCTCAACAAAAAAAGTTCAAAAACACCTAAAGGAAACTATGGATATGCTCAAAAGCATATTTGAACTTTCTCCCATTGGAATCGTAATTACCGATATGGAATTAAATATCATTGACTGTAATAAGGCTGCAATAAAGATTTTTGAGGTGGAGAAAAAATTTAACCTTATTGGAAAGGCAGCACTTAATTTAGTTGAAGAAAAAGATAAATCTAAAGCTGAAAAATATCTTAATAAAACCTTGGAAAAAGGAATTACTCGTGGAATTTCTTACGATATCTCGACTTTCAATGGGAAAGAAAGAAAAATTGAGCTTTCTAGTGCGTTATTGAAGAATTCGGACGATGAACCAATTGGATTTATCGGAAACCTTATTGATATTACCGAAAAGGAGAGAATGAAACAAAGATTATTCCAGAGCCAAAAGCTGGAAAGCTTGGGTGTATTATCAAGTGGGATTGCCCATGATTTTAACAATCTCATGATGGCGATTTTAGGGAATGCCGATTTAGCTCTGTTGGATTTATCAAAAAGTTCTCCTGTAAAGCAGTATCTCAATGATATTAAAAAAGGGGCTAAAAATGCAGCAGAGGTGAGCAAACAATTATTAGCTTATTCTGGAAAGGGACAATTTGTCATAACCAAAATAAATATTACCAAGTTAGTAGATGAAATGCTCTCTTTAATCAAAGTATCTATTTCAAATAAAGCTAATTTACATTTGGCACTTCAAAAAGATTTACCTCTTGTGAAGGTGGATAAAACTCAAATACGGCAAATAATCATGAATTTACTAACAAATGCCTCTGATGCTTTGGAAGATAAACCCGGTGAAATCGTTATCCGAACAGGAACCAGATATTGCAACAGAGAATTCTTTAAAAACACCTATCTAAACACAATGTTGAAGCCTGGGAAATATGTATTCTTGGAAGTAACAGATACAGGTGTGGGCATGGATAAAGAAACAAAAAAAAGATTATTCGACCCTTTCTTTACAACTAAATTTACCGGAAGAGGTTTGGGATTGGCCGCCACATTAGGAATTGTAAAAAGTCATGAAGGAACCATTCAAATAGAGACTAAGAAAGGACAAGGGAGTACTTTTCGAATTTTCTTGCCGGTAATCGATTCAGAAGAACCCTCTGATCCTTTGGAGGTAAAAAAGAATGACGAAAAATTCACGAACCGAAATATTAAATTGGCAAAAACAGTTCTTCTTGTTGATGATGAACCCGCCGTGAGAAGAGTTGGAGAGAAAATGCTGAAAAAGCTGGGATTTAAAGTGATTCAAGCGGTTGACGGGAAAAAGGGGCTTAATATATTTAAAGAAAAAAGAGATATAGTAGATATCGTTCTTTTAGATCTCACAATGCCAAATATGGATGGGAAAGAAACCTTTAATCGCCTTAAAAACATTGATTCCACGGTAAAAATCATTCTTTCCAGTGGATATAATAAACAATCCATTTCAAATAAATTTTCAAAACATAAAGTGGATGGTTTTATCCAAAAACCCTACAATGTGAATGATCTAAAAGAAACAATTCATCATATTTTGAGGGAGTAAAAAAATAAAATTTCTTAAATTCTGTTCGTTTTGTAAAAGTAATGGGAATACAAAAAGAAGAAAATTCATCAGAAGAATCTTTAGAGCAAACTGATTTTGGAAATGAAGCTGTTTTAGAGGGTATATCATCTTCTAAGATTAAAAAAGAGGAAGAAAAAAAGAGTATTCTTGATGAGTTGGAAGACATCAAGGATGAGAACGAAAAGTTTTGGAAAACACCCTCATCTTCTCGAATGGTCCGTGGTGGCACTTTAATGCTCACATTTGACATTGTTTCCTCTATTTTCTTTACAATCTACATTATGCAAATTGCCAGAGCACCCACAAGAGACAGTGCGCTTTTAGCAATTATCGACACACTTGGTTTGATGTTGAGGTTTTTTGCATATTTAGGTTTCACGGGAGCGGGGGCGAAATTTATGTCCGAATATATGACCCGGGATAAAAAAATAGCCAGGATCTATGCAAAATCGGCTGCGAAATATAATATGTGGGCTACCGGATTTCCCTTAATTATAACAGCATTCATATTACTTCTTACCAGACCTGAAACCGAAACCGAATTCATTGCTTATTTGTCACTCTTTATTCTCATTGTTTTTGACCGGCTCACCAGCAATATCACGATTTATATTTTAGGATCCCAGAGGTATGACTTATATGCCTATGCTTATTTTGTTCCTTATTGTGCCATGTATATTTCGGCAGTAATTACTTACCCTCTTGTAGGTGTAAAGGGGCCACTTTTGAGTTTTGCGATTGCCCGAATATTTATGTTCATTTCAATGTCGTTTATGATGGGAAAAGCCTGTGATTTTCCCTACAAGGATTTATGGGATTGGGGAAAAGATTATGGTCTCTTTTGGAAATTGTTTAAGTTTAATTTTCTTTATTCTTTGGCCAATCTGGCATTTTCACTTCTTACTACCACGCTTTTAATTTCTGGTGGAGATTGGTTGGGTATTCTCACAGATCAAGAAATTACCGCTTTATATACCATATCTACATTTTCTAACATTTTAATGAATTTATTCGGGATTGTGGGGTCCATAATGGTCAATGTGAGTGAAGCGAGTGCAGTGAAAAATAAAAGACTTGTAAAAAATTACGTTATGATCGCCTTGAAATTTCCGATTTTGATGAGTATAGCAGTCTTAACATTTTTCATCTTACTAGGGCCCGAAATGATTTCAATTTTCCAGGGATCACGATGGATAACTATAGGAATGCTCATTATGAGCTGTCTCATGCCGGCTTATTGTTTCGGCTCATTTGCCAGTAAATATGATAATATCTTAGCTGGGGTGGGCAGACCGGAGACTGTAATTTTACCATGGTTTGTGGGTCTTTTCATCGCTTTAATTGGCCTATTTACGGCCAAATTTATACCCGAAGGGTATCTAGTGGATGATTTCATTGAATATCAAGGGGAAATCTTGAATTATGGTATTTCCTATAAATTCTTATACACTATAATAATTACCTCATTGGGGCTTTTAATTGCGGGTGTTTGGGTGGTTAAGATATGTCTTAAAGTGTTAGATGTGAAAATTCCTCTTCATTTTATTTGGAAACCCCTTATAACCGCTTTATTGTGTGCAGGTATTCTTCAAATCTTTATGGAATTTATTCCGATAAGGGCCACCTTTGATGCTTGGTTTAACCCAGAAGTAGGGGGGATCGTTTTTACTGTTGTGGTGGTCTTAATTGGTGTATTTTTATTTGTAACAATTGGTCTATTGATTGACATGATGAACAAGGAAGATGGCCTATTTTGGAAATCCATTGTGGAGGGGATGGGACCTGCCAAAACATTGCTGAAACCAATTTTCTGGTACTGTAAGATTTTACTTGATCATCAATTCTCGTTTTTTAAAAGAGAACCCACAAAATGGGTCTTGAAAACTGATAAAGAGACCATTGAGGCAAATAAACAATTCTGTGTTGATATAGTTGATTGTTGAGTCTAGAATTCTATGCTCATCGT
>CAZEPC010000375.1:0-4964 GCA_964513765.1 uncultured archaeon | reverse complement strand
AAGAGAATGTTTTTGTCCCTTGGAAAAAATAGGGATTCCAAGAATGGCTGGCATAATAGGTTTTTTCTGCAGCCTTTAGGGCAGCATCTGCGGTATCTTTTCTGGTGCCAGGTATTTTTTTCAAATTTCCGCCGTAATATTCGATTTGTACCAATTTTCCTGCCGATGTTGATTTGGGAACGTAGATATCACAAGATATTCTTGCTTTTGCACAATATGCGGCAATTGCCGCTCCCGCATTTCCAGAAGAATCCTCTATTATTTTTGGAATTCCTAATTCTTTTACTTTCGAAACTAAGACAGAAGCTCCCCTATCCTTAAATGATCCCGTGGAAAATAACTGTTCTTGCTTGACCAAAACTTCAAGGTCATCAACCTCAACTGGTAATAATGGAGTATAGCCTTCATCAAAAGTAATTTGACTTTTTTGTTCGTTTAAGGGAATCGCCTCTCTATATCGCCAGAGGGTGGGCTTTCTTTCCTTGATTAGTTTTAAAGGAAATTCGGGGGTATATTCAAGATCTAATAAACCATTACACTTAATGCATTTCCAAACTCTCTCGTTATCTTTGTATTCTCTGCCACATTCCTTACACACAAGTTTTACATCTTCCATTTTTTTCGTACCTATCTTTGATATTTTCCTTCTATAAATGTTTGAAATTTTAGTTCTTCTACTGATAATTGAGTCATTCAAATTATTTTATTTTTCCAGATTCTGAAAATAATAGTGGATTCCTGTTCTATACGATTCATCTTTTCTGCAGTAGTCATATTTTACCAAGTAATTAAGCAAGCGCTCAATCCTAAGATTGTTCCACCCTTTATCCTTATGTATCATTTCTTTCGTGATAAATGAATGATCTTTGGCATATTTCAGCACCTCTTGGATGTCATAGGATCCTAACTGGGGTTTCAATGCATAATATCGGACACCCTTAATCTTAAGCCGTTCAACTGGAACTTCCTCTAATTTTATTGCTTTCTTTAAGTGTTTTTTCTTGATAATGGATTTAATGGTGCTTCTTTGGAAAAGTTCATAGAGATCGTCTTTTTGCATTATCCCCCCGGTTTCCCTTTCGCGCTCTTGAAGTATTTTAAAGATTAGATGGGCTAATTTGGAATAATTGATTTTATCAATCCGATTCTCTTTTAATACGCTCGTAAATCGATCGAATGGAACAACATGGACGAAACTTTCCTCCGATTCCACCACAAGTGCTCGATCTCCCTTTTCCAGCTTAAAATCGGACATTCCTCTTACAAGATATTGGGTGTCATCGTAAA
Source organism: uncultured archaeon (assembly GCA_964513765.1). GTDB lineage: Archaea > Asgardarchaeota > Lokiarchaeia > Sigyniarchaeales > Promethearchaeaceae > CAZEPC01. The sequence continues at coordinate 3,677 of CAZEPC010000375.1, read as the reverse complement.
ATTTAACCATGCCTTTTTTCTTTCGAGTATCCCACAAATCAATTATAACTTTAGCGCCTAAAGGTACTTTTACCATATAGAATTGAATATGATCTTAGGTAAAAAATATTTTTGCCTTCATTGTCACAAAGTTTTCTAAAATGAAGAATAATCCTGGAAATAAGGAGCTAAGGAAAAATTTTACATATATAAAATAAATGGATAAAAAAGGGTATTCACTTGAGTTTATTATTTTGTTATTTACTTTTTGATTTCCCATTCTTATTTCTTCTTTTTGGAGGATTCATCCTTTTTCAAGTTAAGTGCATCGATTATATCTGTTAATACCCCGGATTGAAGCATCCCATCCAATTTTGGGATGAATTTTGACATTAATCCGTCATCTGAAGGGAGATACATAATTTTATTATTGCTTCCTAATGCTTCAGCAACCTTTGCCGAAGATGCGACTTGAGCTTGTGAAAGAGTTTCAATCATCTTAAGCTGACCTGCTAAGGAGCTTTTGGTGAGTGCTTCTGCTTTCTTAGATAAGATTTCAGCTTCTGCCATTCCCCTTTCCCTAATTCCAGAGGCTTCAGCTTCTGCTTTTTTCTTGATCGCTTCGGCATCTGCATCAGCTTTCAATCTAATTGAATCTGCCTCTGCTTTGGCTTGGATCATTTTCTTATTTTGTTCCGCCTCGGCTTGAATTTTTTCTTGTTTCTTTTTGATTTCGGCCAGCATTGTTCTCTCTTGTTCTTGGATTTCTAGTTTCTTAAGCTCGACCAATCTTTGTTGTTCTGATATCTCTTGCTGTCTCTCCAGCTCCGCTCTTTGTTCTTCTAACCTCATCTGTTCGGATTTAACTTTAGAGTTCTTTTTCTTTTCAACTTCAACCTTTATTGCTTCACTTTCGTTATTTGCCTCTGCAATTCGAGCATCTTTTTCAAGTTCCGAGATCTTTTTTCTCTCTAAAGATCCGATGACGTCTTTATCATCGATATCAGTAATGTTTTTAATATCAAAAATTATCGCACTTAACCCCAATTTGGCTAAAGAGTCTGCTACCATACTATAAACATCTTTTTCAATTTCCTCACGTTGTTTCATGATTTCAAGGATGGTCCTTTCCATCGCGATACTCCTGGCTGCGCTCATCACAGTATCCTCTACTACCTTAGCAACCGTATTGTGATTAATTGCAGTTAAAGTTTCAGCAGCTTTTATTGGATCGGTTACTTGTACCTTAATTGAAATTTCTACCCCGAAAGGAAGATTATCTATATCATGTAAATCCAATAAACCCGGCTCAATATCGAGAACGTGCTTAGGTATTACGGTTCGGCTGTGAAAGATTGGGATATAAAAATATCGCCCTTTTCCATCGTAGGTCTTCGTTGTTTTCTTCTTTGATAAAACATGTACCTCGTTGAAAGGAACTACATAATGGAATTTTCTATAAAGAACAACCAAGACGATTAATGCAATGATTAGTGTTACAATGATTCCCGCTATTATTCCATTTGCCATCTTTTTTTAAACACCTTTCGCCATTTTTTTTAAAATTTAGACCTTCGCAACATTTTAACTCAAATGACACTATGATTTTATTAGTAACAAGGCAATATAAGTTTAAGCTTAAAAATAAAAAATTAGACCAATTGCCTATCTATTAGAATATATGATAATGTGAAGATACTCATTTGTGATTTTCTGAATAATGGTAATGAAAATATGCAATTTTATTAAGAATAATGTGTAATTTAAATTAAGAAAAGATATATCTTTCATGGGAATTAAAATGACTATTAAAAGAAAATTACGACCTATTTTATGTCTAATAATAACAGCCACAATTTTCTTAAATGGTATTTCAACTATCGTTCCCGTTGAAGGTGCAGAAACCTCTGATATCAATGAAGGAGATTATTTTGTGTATGAGGTTTCTTCCACCGCAACATATAGGCTCTATCATGCTGATGGAAGGAAATTATTGTTGAATGTTACCAATAATCAAACCTTCCCCATGAAGGGAACCTTGAAGACGGTAAGAGAGGAGGACGATCAATGGGTCCCCCTCAATCGATCAAACATAGTTGAAAATGTTACTATGGTTCCATATATTATCAATACCACTAATTTGGCACCTGGCCCGGAGAATTGTTCGTATTTCGGTCTCAATAGCTCCAGATCATATATTATAGAAAATTGGAAAGAAGAAAATCTATTATTTGATCAAAGTGGAGAAGCCTATGCAGATAGGGCTGAGGATTATTTAATACTCTCCCTATCATATTCATACCAAGCATTATCGAGGGATGAAGAGGGGTATGATGATGTGGTAGTGGGTGTAAATTATACATGGGATGAGGAATACGGCGTATTATTAAAACAAGCAATATGGATTGATAATTTGGATGATGATTCAATGGATGGTAATGTTAACTATACATTGATTGAAACTTCTTTATGGAGTCTCTCCACCGGAGGGGGAATACCTGGTTATCCTTCATTATTATTATCAATGACAATGGTTTGTACGATTTCAGTAATGGTGTATGTAATCAAAAAGAAAAATCACAGTACAGATCTTAAAAAGCAGGAGGTTCATTAAAATGAATATCAATATTTATCCAAATAAACATCAAAAAACTCGAATGGTTGCTCTCTTGATGATCACTTCGTTTTTGTCTTTATCTATCCTTATAAGTGCTCAAATGTCAACTGTAGAAGGTAAGCTCACGTATACTGATGAAGTGACTGTTTTATTGTTTACAAATGCTAATAGCACAGATTATGAGGAGGATGCATCGAGCTCAGCTTATACTGCATTAGACCTCGATGAGAGGATTAATATAATCCCCTATACAAAATTGGATGATAAAGATGGGTTAATTAAGAATCAATCAACATATAATTTTACTGAAATTGATGTGGTGGTAATGGAAAATTTCTTCCCCATGAACGATTCTGATGAACAATATGTGCTAGACAAAGTTGAAAACCTGAATATTGGTCTTCTTTTTATGGGTGGTTTTTACCATGAAAATATTTCAGTTCAAGAGTTTGACCGATTTCTTCCAGCCTATTTTACAACACCTCTTGATGTAATTGATAATACCATGGTTGATCCCTTCACAAACATAAGTGGTTTTGAAGATCTTCCTGATTCTTATTACCATAACCAAACAATTGAGGACACAGAAACATCCAATTTCGTCGATGATGATATACAAGTAGCAATTTCCGACGAAGAAGATGCCTTGGATTCGGAGGACCAAAACCCATTTACCAGTAATATTGCATGGCAGAGCTGTCCTTTATTGCATGAAAGATTTTCAACCTTTGCAAAAAAAGATAATACAACCACTTTGGTGGAAGTCCCAAACACAAAAGAGCCTCTCATGGTTACAAGCAAATTTAAGGACATAACAAATACAATTAGTTCAAATGCTTCTGTGATTTACTTATCCCCGGGAACCGGCTATAAAGAAACCGATGATCTTAAAATCAAAGTTGAAGATTTTACCAAATCCTTCGGTGAGGATTCCTTTACAACAAGTTATGAACATAATGAGGAATTAATGAATGAACCTTTCAGCCTATGGCCTTATTTTAATTATCTGATGTATATGTCCGTGTATTATTTAGATCACGATTTTAATAATGAACTGATTGAAACTTATGCACAGTGGGAG
>CAZEPC010000374.1:0-4964 GCA_964513765.1 uncultured archaeon | reverse complement strand
ACACACGATCTGCCTCGGGGATATTTTGAATTTCTTCAATTTCGGCAACTTCTAAATCCAGATTACTGGATACCTTTATCATTTTACGGAGATCAATGAGATCGTTCTCATCATTGGGGGTAAATACGACACCATCAACACCTTGTTCCAGCGTGTGCAGGAGAAGCTCCACATCATCTAAAGAATCACCCACATCAGCATATAACTGTGTTTCTAAGGTTGAAAGATTGGCGATTAAATTTTCAAATGGAATAATCTTCCAATCTGTGGTTTCACAAATTATGAAATTAACAAACTGTTCTGCCCATTGGATGGCCAATTGTTCATCTTCTTTAGTGGAAATCGTTTTTTTAATCCCAAAGGGAAAGTTGCTGGTGAATACGGATTCTAAATCCCCTTTTCCCTTTTTATCATAATCATATACATATAATGCATCGGAAACTTCAACTTTATCGGTATAGAGATTTACCCTATCGATTTTATTTAATTTTTCCGCCACTTCGCCCCCAGCAAAGAAATTTGTAAAGCCCATATTAAACGATTCTTGAATCATAGAGTCGGTTTTTTCTTCCTCCCAATTGCTTGGAATATTAATTATAACTTTTGGCATATTTAATTATGGGATTGGTGATTATTAAAAAATGTGGGAAAATGTATAGGTAATAATAATAAGAAAGCACACAACAATTTTTTTAAGAAAAAGCATTATTTATATTATAGAGCAAGAAGGTGAAAAATCATGGGTGTTTTTAAGAAATTATTTCCAAAGAAAAACAATGATGAAAAAGACTCCAAATTAACCAGTGAGGCAAAATTAAGAACTCTTACACATAAACTCAATTTACAAATTAAGGATTATGATAAAAAATCTCGGCTCTGCAAATTAAAGGCTAAAAAGTTCCTCAAGGCAGGGAATCGGGTGGCAGCTAAAAACATGCTCGCCAGAGGAAAACGTTTTGAGCAAAAAATAAATCAATATTCAGCTATTATCATGAAGGCAGAAAGAAGATTGGATGCGATCAATCAAGCCGGAAATTTGAAAGAGGTTAGTAGCGCAATGAAAACATCTGCTACGGATCTTAAGGCTGCATCGTCCGAGCTTGATCTTCAAGGTCAGATGGAGAGTGATGCTGAAGCCGAAGAGGCAATTGAAGAAATAGAGGAAGTTGGCGATTTATACGGTGCTGATCCTGAATTAGATTATGGGATAGATATTGACGAGGATTTTGCGCAATTAGAGGCAGAACTTATGTTTGAGAAAACAGGTGGTCTGCCAGATGCTCCCGAAGAAGAAGTGGGAGAGTCAGATCTTGCGGGAATCTCTATGTCCTTAGAGGATGAAGAGGAAGAGGCGAAAAAAGATAGTAAAAAGCTGGAAGAAGAAATTTCAAAGCTTAAGGAAGGATTAGAGTAAAAACTCCCCTTTCTTCCTATTTTTTATCCCAATTAGAATTCCCCGTTTTTAAAATAATCTTCTCGTAACCTCTATTAATTATAAGACTTTTTTATTTTGTTTCCATTTTTTCATTCCAAGGGAAGGAGCATTCATGACAAGAAATCAAACAAATACTTATTTATTTAAAATTATAATGCTTGGTGGCGGAAAGGAAACCAATACATTTATTGAGTCAATCCAACCCGAACGAACGATAGACACTTCATTTTTTTCAGACCAATTTGGACTCAATATCAGTTTAAAAAATTTGCATGTGCATAATAACTTAATCAAGTTCCATATTTATAGAATATCCATGGAAAAGAGATATGAGGAATACAATCGTTATCATTTAAAGGGTGCTTTAGGTTATCTTCTCCTTTTTGAGCTTGGAAACAAGGAACAATATCAAAAAGTAATCTCATTCATAGATTTGATCAAAAAAGAAAATAACAATGCCAGAATAGTCATTATTGGACAAGGCACAAAAAATCTAAAACACAGAGAGGTTTCTACAATTGAGGCTCTGAGTTATGCAACGAAAAACAATTATCTCTATTTTGAGAATTTTCTGCTTAAACCCCTTGAAATAATGTATATTCTTTCAAGTATAATATTGGAAAAGGATATCCCAGAATCTTTACGAAAGAAAATAATACAATCATATCAAAAAACCCCTCTCCAGCTTGCCATAAAGTATAGTTGGGGAGAAAAATTAAATGAAACAGAGCTCGAAATAATTAGAAAATACGGAGGATTTTTGGAACGGAATATTTTAGAAAAAAAACTGGAGAACACCAATAAAATCCTCTCGCATCTAAACAATAAACTTCAAGTTCGTCTTAAAAGTGGCTTGAATATTATTTTATGATCTTAATGGATTAACTCATTAATTATTCACAAAAGTGAAATTATCCCGTAGGTATTGTTGTAATTGTCCGATTTTAGATTTAATGTTAAATTTTTCTCTTTGCATTTCTCTATAGGACTTTATAAATTCAACATTGCTCATATACCCGGCATCAAACCTTTTCTCGAGCATTTTAATTGTTTTACCCAGCGCAAATTCTTCCTGTTGCAATTTTTGAATTTCGGATTTCACTTGAAATTCTTCATTAGTTCTTTGTTGGAACTTTTGATAATTGCTTTTGGGTTCCCGATTGTTTCTATTGAATCCTCCAAAATTATTTCCAAATTGACCAAATCTATTACTTTGGCCGAAATTACCACCTTCAAAATTATTTTCATGATTTTGGTTAGATTGCTCAGCATAACTGGGGTTGCCTTGATTAGCCGGGCCACCTTGAGAATGGGCTCGGGTAAATGAATTTCCAAAACCTCTCGAGAAGGATCCATTACTCTGGGGATTTTGAGGATTTCCAGATTGTTCAAATCCTTGTTGATCAGTTCTTTTCGAAAATTGACGGAACATTGCATCAATATTTGACCGATTCATCCGATTGTTATGGGGATTTTGGTTTGAGTATTGAGCAGATCTATTCTGTTTCTTAAAATTTTGGAATTGCTGATTCTTATTTTGATCCCTGCTGGGTTGGAATTCGTTTTTATTCCCTCCCGAATAGTTAGAATTGGATGAAAATCTATTTTCATTTTGGAATCCATTTTGAAATTGTTTATTTTCCACCGAATTTCCCTTAGTGAAAGGTGATTTCATTGTTTTTTGATCATGAGGATAACCGAATTGGCTTGGATTTCTGTCTTCAAATGATTTCTTACTACCATGCTGAGGGGGATTCCTTTGTCCATACCCACTATTGGATTGATTATACCCGGATTTGCCCGAGTGTCTATTTTGGTTTTTTTGCTTTTGAGCAGTGGCATGACGATATTTCGGACGTGAATTCATGGTAAAATCCGAAGTTTTGTACATCCTTTCATTCACCAAATGATTAGATCTTCCAGTCATATCTCCTTGAGGTGTATTTTTGGCACCATGATATCCCACAAGCTCATAAATGGCATTCTCTAATTCATTTTTAAACATCCGAAGGTCTAATTTGAACTTTCTCATCTTTCGGAATTTATTATCATCTATATAATTAGTGGCTTCAAAAGACCTTGCTTTTTTAATCCACTTTATGAGTATGTTTCGATTTTCCTTGGATAGTTTAAATTGATACATAGAATTAACGAAATCCAAGGATACCTTTTTCGTTAAAGTCCCCTTAATATCAACCTCTTGTAAATCATCCAAATTTACGGAAAATAACAGCACATTTCGTTTTTTGAAGATTCCTTTTTCATGTAAAAAGTGAATTCTTTTGCTGGTAATAAGAATGGTTCCTTTTTTCCTGGAATAGTTATCTTCATCATTTTCCCCCGATGATAATTTGCATTCAATTCCATATACGATTTGCTCATCGGGTTCCAACTGAAATTTTCCCATGAACTTTTTGAATAGAGTTTGGATTGATTCCATAAAGTTTAGCTTTTCTTTAATCTCATCTATCTTATTTATCAGATTTTCAATTGAGGATCGAGAGAATTTTTTTACTTTTTTATGCTCCTTTTCAAACAATAACAATATTTCGTGAATATATGGAAGATTAGATGGATGCGTTATGGGGATGTCCGCAATATAATTGATATTTCTCTGAATCTCCTGGAAAAATTTATTTACATTCTCATACAAATTGTGCTTAGCACTATTGAATAATTGAAAGATAACCAGGAGATTAGATTCTAAATTAGGGTAATGATCTGATTCGGGACTTGTTTCCCGTAGTTCAAGAAGAATCTCTCTTATATACCTTAATTCATCTAAAATATCACTTAAAGGCTTCAAGAATTCTCTGGAATTATTGATTATTTCTTTATAGTGATCCAGAAGTTGCTTTTGCTTTTTTTTGATCTTGATGACATTCGTACCATCACAATTAGGACAAATAGGAATTAGATCCTTGGTGTGCTTGACATCTTTCGATTGGCAATTTTTACAGTAATTTGTGTCACGACTATCGACATAAATCTCGGAGCTACCGCAATGTGCACAAATCAGCTTTTCTTCTGCCTTTACATCCATGCAATCATCGCAAAAAATCTCTCGACAATCTTCACAAATGTTAGTAATATTAGGATTTTCCCCACAAATTGGGCACGTTTCACCTGGATATATTGGCATTTTTTTCTAACACACCTTCCTTAGAGCTACAAACTAATTAAAACAAACTAGTAATCTAAAAGGGGGTTACACTGGGATATTACCATGATATTACAAAGGAATAGATCTTGCTCGGAAAATAATGGGGCAAAGAAATAAGAAAACATGTATTTTATCCCAGCTTAACAAGAAATCTAATCTATGTGGTTAAGATCCATAAAAAAATAGAGAATATACATGTAAAAGAATTTAGCTAATAGTTCCCGAATCTTTTCATGGAGTGAGTTACAATTTTATTTAAATATGATTTCAAGGAAGAATAAAACGGTTTAAATGCCTCTTCAAGCACATCAACGTGATCTTCAATTGGTTTAAAAGTCTTATTCAAATAATCTATTTTCTCTTCTA